>NZ_JAPZQJ010000181.1:0-39505 GCF_027530405.1 Microcystis sp. LE19-41.2A
AATCCTTATCTGGCAAGAGACTTAATTGATTAGTTCGCTCTAGATAAAAAACAATTGACAAAAATCGCTAAATGCCTTTCTCTATAAGGGTTCCATCCCTTATAACCCCCGTCCATTGCATAACACAAACCGAAGAGCCAGTTTATGAATCGGTGATCAATAATTGTCATGGCTTAGTTAATGGATTGTCATTAACTAAATCATCAAAATCTTCAGCAAGATTTTGGGCTGACTCGCCTAGTTTAGGACTGAGCTTATCAGCAACAATCTTCAGGCTTTCTTCGTAGTTACTGGGTAACTCAAATTTAACTTCAAGATCGATTGGGTTATCATCTTCTTGTTTCCCTAAAGCTCTCTGTAAAGCTCGATTAATTAGGCTGTTCATGACATTAAATACTCCTGATACTGAGTGGTTATTGTTTGAATTATTCCATCGAACATTCCTAAATGGTATGCACGACGGAGCCATCGTTTGCACCAGATTTTCCCAACGACCTTCCATGTCTTTTTGAACTTGTAATTCTTGGCAAACTAAGTCTCTGATTGTTTTGTCATTGTTAGGAAGTGCTGCTAGTACATTCGTGTCAGAGGGTTCATCGTTTCCAGAAGAAACATAAAGATCCTTGCGAATCTGCAAACAACTTTGATAAATGAGATGATTGAGGTACTGTTGGGAATTACCCTGTTCGCCAGGTAATAAACCGTCGTCATTCGCGGTCTCATTTTCTAGGAGACAGCGACCTCGCTGAGGGTTTCCAATACTTTTAGTAGGAAATAGGAAAACATCAACGATGTAGCTATAGGCAACTGCCCGTTTTTCTGGCGATTTCTTCAGAGGATCGTTAGTATCTTGCGTCCCCACAGCATAGAGGTCGATCGCGCGATCAAGATCGTAAAGAATTTTATCGAGAACGATTTGGCAGAGAACTGTTTTAGAAGTACAGCCACATTGCAAATAGCAGTCCAGTTTATCCGCAAGCTGATTGCGCTCAATGATCAGCCGTAGCAGCCTTTCTTCAGCTTCATCAAAGGCGGACATCCCATACAGGCCATAGAACAAAATCGGCGGTCGGGCAATCCGCAGCAACCGGAATCCACCGGATGGCTCGAAACCATCCACAAAAAGCTGCAAAGCTTCCAGAAAAGCAGTCAGAGGTGGAGCAGCAGGATAGATCAAGTTCTTACCAACTATGACTAGGCGGCGCAGGCGTTCGACATCCAACTGTGCTGTTGCCCCTAATTGGCGCAAACCGGCGACACTACCCTGACCAGACCTTTGAATGAGCGCATCCATGACGCGACTTAACTCGCCTTCAACCAGGAGAGCGCGAAGATCGCCTTGTCCCTGTTCTTCCAACCGTTGGAAAAGCTGGCGGTAGGCATCGATCCCTCTGGGCCATTCGTTGGGAGCATAAGCCTCTTGAGTTGCCCCGACTAAATTCCGCAGGGCATAGATAACAGCATCCCGGCGCACTTGTAACTCGCTATAGGGAGCCTGTAAGAGATAACGACCGCCGAAGCCGACATTAGAGAGTGCTTCACCCATCATCACAAATAAGACGGAAGCCACTTCATCCAAACTCTGAGCGAACTTGCGATAGATGAGGCTCATGGTAGGAGTCAGCGCCCCAACCAGCCGCGCCAGGCGAGCATAATCCCCCAAGGTGCGACGGATGCCGAAGGTTTTATCCCGCTGTCTGGGATCGAGGGCAAAACGAGCCGAATTCACCCCTTCCTGAATGGCAGAACGAACTGCCATCGCCCAGCCTTCCAATTCTGGGGTCACGTCCTTGAGGATGGAGTTGGTGGTCAGTTCCTGCAAATCCCGCTCCACATCATTGATCGCTTGCTGCATTTCTGCATCGGAGGATGTGGGGGCTTGCTGCAGGGGCATCGGTGTACCAGAAGCCAAAAGAAAGGGAACTCCCTCCGCCTCCTTGTTGATGGCTAATGCTCTAGGATTGTTTTTATAGCGGTTTAGTAATGCCTCTGCTATCTGTTTGGCATCATTGGGATCGCTGACTTTTAATTCTCGCCGCAGAAGATTATCCAACGCCATACGAGAACTACTGTTCGCCATCAGGCCATTATTTTTGGCCATGGCACTACTATAATTAAACGGATTGCCAGATGAAGTGTTCATAATTTATCAGGGCAAGGAAAAAAGGTGTTGGGTTTTTTTCAGTGATCAGTTATCCCCTATATTCCTAAGTTTTCAGAGCAAAGCGGCTTGTATTTCTTTAAAACTGGGTGAAGATGGGGGAATAGGGGAGGTAAGATGATTAATAACCCGATTGGATAACTGACGGGCGGGAATTTGACCAGTAGCGAGGGCATAACTAGCGGCGCTGACCAGAAATCGCGGCGGTAAATCGGGGGGAACCCCTCCTTGAACTAATTGTCTAGCACCGGCTTGAATCGCTTTTTCATCATCTTCAGAAAAAGGAATAATATCGGCCAGGGCCTGTTGGGCGAGATTGCGACGGGTTTGATAGGCAATTTCATCCACCAGATGGGGAATCAATAATTCCGAGGTGGTTAACAGACGTGCCGGCAGACGGTGAAAACGATTAGGGTTATAGAGTTGCTGCCAAACCGAGCGTAGGCGATCGCCTTCTTGACCAAATCCCATCCGTCGCAACATTTCCGCTAAGATCAAAATTCTCAGATATGCCGTCGGGTGCGCTCCTCCAGGACGATAGGTAAGGGTACGGGGAGCGGGATGAGCCAGAAAAAGTGCCATTCCCCAGGCTGCGGCTGGACCGGCTAATAAAATCGCCGCTAAATCGGCAAAAACTTCCTTATGCCAGCGTCCGTAGATGCGAGTAATACTGGGGTCGCCACTGGTGCCGAGAATGCGACGGATCACCGCTTGACGATTTTCCTGCCAGATACCCAGATCCGCTTGCAGATTGTGGGCTACTTCGTGGATAAAGACCGGTTGCCAAGGATTATCTCGATCCCAAGGAATGCGGATAATCGGGAAGGGATTAGGTTCTCCCAAAAGACGAGTCAGCAAAACTCCACGACGCATGGTAGCAGGTGAGAAACCGTGTTCCATATAACACAAGGGTTTGAGCATCGGTGCGCGAAATAACCCCGGAGAGGACTCGCGAACGGCCCGATAACAATCGATCGCGATCAGATCATGGGCGGCGAGAGCGGCGGCAAAAGAGGAACCCCTTTGACTAAAAATTTCAAAAAATAGGCCAAAACTACGGCGAGCGCGGTCAATTTCCCGTTCTACCAGTGCTATATCGATTAAAACTCGCTCTATCGGTGACTCGTTCCACGTCCCTTGTAGATGCTGAAGACGACGTTGAATTTGGCGATCAATCTTAGCCAGACGTTGATTAGCTGCCCGAAAATGGTCAGGAGAGGGAGCGTAGGGTAAATCTTGGGGGCGAATCCCCACGGAAGCATAATTTACCCTGACTAGACGACGCGCTCGCGCCGTTAGATCTAAAATTTTATTGTGTAGAAAAGCTCTCGTTCCCATACTGCCCCCATTGCGGTTGGTTGCCTAACTGCCTTGAATCCGAATCGTTACCGGTCCGCGCAGACGATAGCTATGGCTGCGGCCGCAGGTGGGGCAAGGTCGTCCCCCGGACATTGATCGCCGGCCGGGACGGGATCTGGTAGTGAGCGGACGGGCTAAACGGCGCACGGTGCGAGGACTTTGGGCGACTCGGGCGGCGGCACGACGCACGGCAGGAGCCACAGATCGGGCGGGTAAACCTCTTTGGGCAACGGTACGACTAACACCGCGCACAATGCGAGGCACGGCTCTAGCGGCGGCCGGCCCTTGACGACGGGCGAGGGTGCGTGTAGCTTGGCTGACACTACTGACCAATTGCCGGCGAGTTTGCCGCGGTAGTCGCGAGATATTGGGCATAGCGGTCCGCAGGGCAACGGCGGAAACAAAGGGAGCGGCCGCATCGATCGCATCTTCCGTCTCGGCCAGGTCAAATAAGTCCTCCAAAGCCTCAAACTCATCGGCCTCATCAGCCAAAAGTCTTCCGGCCACGTTGGCAATACGTCCGATTAATTGCGCTTGCGGTAGGGGAATCATACTGGCGATCGGTCCGACCACGCGGGCTACGGAACCAATTCCCCGGCCCACTCTTCCAGCAACTTGTCCGACTCTGCGTCCCACATTGCGAGCGATGCGTCCCAAGCGTCGGAAAAACTCGTCCGTGTCCTCCTCGGCCAGGGCATCGGCCAGGGCATCCTCCAGGGCATCGAAACCAGAATCGTAGCCCTGTTCTCCCCAGTCTTCCATCTCGTCAAATCCCTGACCACTGCGGATTAAACCACCGATAAAGGCATCATCATCGGCTTCGGCCAGATCGTATTCCCCGAATTCATCCCCGGCATCGTAGCTATCGTAATAGTCGCCCCTTTGGGCGGGGCCTTCCACTTGATCGTAAAACAAGTCATCCATGACATCGGTTTCAAAGGCTTGATACATGATTTTTCTCTCCTAATTACAAGGGCAGAAATAGCTATAGGCGCGTGATCATAATTTCCACCGGTCCTTGTAGTCTTAGGCGCTGGGGCAGACCACCGCGACTGGGGCCGGGGCGAACAGAAGTTCTTCTCATCCCCGGGGCGGGACGGGATAACTGCCGTACTAAACGGGGTTGCGCCGCCACTCTCGCCCCGGTTTGTCGGATAGCTTGCGGTAAGCGACTGGGGGATAAACGACGACGAGCGGCGGTTTGTCCGACACTCTGAGCTATCCTCGGCAAAGCTCGCAGGGCAGCCGATCCCTGACGGCGGACTAGATTTCGAGCCACTTGGGTGGTACTGTGAACGATCTGACGACGGAGAGGACTACTGAGGGCGGCACGGCGCAGCACCGGTCTAACCATAGTGCGGGCCGCCATACCAGCTAGTACGGGTAAAGCCTCATCTAGCTCCTCATCGGCAAATAAATCGGCTAAGTCTTCTAGGGCATCCAATTCATCAAAGCCCTGGGCGGCATACTGTTGCAGCAGCGGCGCTACTTGCCCCAAAATGCTGGCCAAGGGATTGGCAGCGCGTCCGGCACGTCCCGCCACTCGCTGCACTTGGCCTGCCACTCGCTGCACCTGTCCAGCTACTCGTCCGGCAGTTTGGACCGCCCGTCCCACCCCCCGGGCTACCCGGCTGGCAGTGGTGGCTCCCCGACGGGCTGCCCCCGCCACCCGGCTAATTCCTCCTAATAATTGTCGGAAAAATTCATCGCTGTCTTCCGCGTCTAGGGCATCGGCAACGGCTTCTTCTAGGGCATCCCAATCATTGACTCCGCTATCGATGAGGTAATCATCGCCGAAATCTTCCCCTAATTCCGCCTCGTATTCGTCTTCTCCCAGAAAGCCCTCTCCTCCCAGATCTTCCCATCCTAATTGGTCTTCGCCAAAACTGTCTTCGGCTTCAAATCCTTCAAAACCTTCGCTTTCCATACCTTCCCAAGCATCGAAGGCTCCCTCATCGGCAAAGGAGGAATTAGCGGCTAAGTCCTCCATAACATCACTTTCAAAAGGCTGATCCATATAAGTACCTTCCTGAGCGCAAGTAGTCGCTAAAATGTCGATAAAATTAAGAACAATTTCGACAGGATTAGGTCTGACCTAACCTTGTCTGTCTTCTCGTATTCCACATCGAGAGCTAGAGCGAGATCTTGCTAAGGAGTATTTTGCTATCTAGCTCTCTATTACTGTTTAGGATAGATTGTTCCTCTCCCTCTTACCAGTCACACGATCTAGGTCACTTATTTGGTGTAACTCATTTAAGGGACGTTGTACCAATTTCAATAGTCGTGACTGACATCTGCAAGCCCAATTCTTCTCTCAGAGCGTAATTGCGCCTTAGAATAGACCTCTTGCAAAAATCAAAAATTGTTGTGAGGGTTAGGAGTCAGTAGCCGGTCGTCAGTAGTCAGGAGAATTAAGAATGAATAATAATCAATTAAATGCTCTATTTAGTGATTTGATGCAATTTTATGCCTATTTTTCTCATTTTTGAACCATCAAAAATTAATTATGCAAAAGTAATGACCAACTAAGTCTGTCATTACTTTTGCAAAATGATATTAGACTTCCTCTAAAAAATTTTAAAACCTCTGGTTGAGTCAGCATTGTCCGAGTCAGCCGTCAAAAGGAAAAAATACAGATCAAAGAGTTTTTGAACTGACAGAAACCTTATTTATCGGACAAAATGCCTGAATTTACTAAACCGGGAAGTCTCCTCTCTCCTGAATCGGTAAGAAGTCTTTGTTTTGAGTTGTCGGTCGTCAACACCAAATTAGGTTACACTTCATCGACCCGAAGGTTAATGCGGATGGAGGGACTCGAACCCACACATCGAAAAGATACTAGAACCTAAATCTAGCGCGTCTACCAATTCCGCCACATCCGCAAATATGTCAGCATACCTCATCATAGCATAAGATACTATAGGAAAGATAAAATTTTTTATTCTTAATAATTTTATGCTCTTAGGTTTTGTCTTTCAGTCCCCCGGCCCGATCCTCTGGGAGATCGGACCGATTTCGGTGCGCTGGTATGGATTTCTCATCGCTATGGCGGTATTATTGGGTGTCACCCTCTCCCAGTACCTCGCCCAAAAAAGAGCGATCGATCCCGATTTAATCGCCGATTTGGCCATTTGGTTAGTAGTGGGGGCCATACCTGCAGCCCGTCTGTACTATGTTCTCTTTCAGTGGCAAGAATACGCGCAAAATCCTGCTGATATTATCGCCATTTGGAAGGGAGGTATCGCCATTCACGGGGCAATTATCGGGGGTTTGCTGGCAGCCCTAATTTTTGCCCGCATTAATCGGGTTTCTCTTTGGCAATTACTCGATCTGGTGGCCCCTTCAGTTATTCTCGGTCAAGCGATCGGACGTTGGGGTAACTTTTTTAATTCGGAAGCTTTTGGCAGTCCGACTAATTTACCTTGGAAGTTGTTTATTCCTCCCGCTAGTCGTCCTTTAAAATATATCACCGTCGATTATTTTCACCCCACCTTTCTCTACGAATCTCTCTGGAATCTGACAGTTTTTGCCCTACTCATCTATCTATTTTTCTGGGGTTTAAAACACCCTAGTAAATTAAAAATTGGCACCCTTACCCTAGTCTATTTTATCGCCTACAGTCTAGGTAGATTCTGGATCGAGGGGCTACGCACCGATAGTTTAATGTTTGGGCCTCTAAAAATGGCGCAAATAATTAGTTTAGGAGCGATCGCTATCGGTATTTTCGGGTTATTCTGGTTATATAAACTGCAGCGTCCTTTACCGGATGTGGTGGCGACCGTCAGTTATAATCAAAAGTTACCCTAGCTAACCCTGACAATGGATCTAGTAACGATTTTTCAACAGGTTTTAAACGGTTTATCGATCGGTAGTGTCTATGCTATTTTTGCCCTCGGTTACACTTTGATTTTTTCCATTTTAGGGATTATCAATTTTGCCCATGGCGCAATTTTTACCCTCGGTGCCTATTTTACCTACGCTCTAGCGGGGGGAGTTTTCGGGTTTAATGGTTTATTGGCTAATGCCAAATTACCCTTTTCCTTACCCTTTTTTTTAGCACTCTTGCTAGGCTGTATCCTTTCAGGTTTCACCTCGGTTCTTCTGGAAAGATTGGCCTTTAAACCCCTCCGGGTACGGGGTTCCGATTCTCTCTTAACTCTGGTTTCTAGCCTAGGGGCAGCCGTGGTGATTGTCAATGTCATTCAATACTTATTCGGGGCAGAAATTTATACTTTTCCCGATGGGATTTATGGCAATCTTCCCCCCGCAATTAATTTCGGTACAGCCGATCGCCCCGTGGCAATTCGCACAATTCAGATTATTATTTTTCTGGTTTCAGCAGTTATGGTGGCTTTGCTAACTTATTGGGTTAATTTCACCAAAATGGGCAAAGCTTTACAAGCGGTAGCTGAAGATGTCACCACGGCCAGTTTGTTGGGGATCAATCCCGAAAAATTTATCGTGATTACCTTTTTTATTAGTGGTGCCTTGGCAGGTTTAGCAGGAACTTTAGTCGGTTCTAGTGTTAGTATCGCTGGCCCCTATTTCGGTATTGCTTTCGGATTAAAAGGTTTAGGAGTGATTGTTTTAGGGGGATTGGGAAGTATCCCCGGAGCAGTAATCGGTGGTTTATTATTGGGTATTGCCGAAGCTTTTGTTCCCGCAGAATATTCCGGTTATCGAGAGGCGATCGCTTTTGCTATTCTCTTTATTATGTTGTTAGTTCGTCCCCAGGGTTTACTAGGCAGAAAGTTAATTCAAAAAGTCTAATTCGGTTTAATTGTCTGCGAGAAAAACTGTTTTTCCCGACAAAGAAGATTGATAGGCAGCGTAGGCCACTTCTAGGGCATAAAGACTGGCTTGGGGAGTAACATAAAGAGGAACCCGATCGAACAGATAATCTAGCACCATGGCGGTATCTTTGGCAAAAAGACCGCGACGGGTTTCCACTTCTAAAGCTTGGCTACCTTCACTATTAATTAACTGCCCTGTTTCCCCTTCAAAAATTAAGCTGCCCCCCTCGCCATGAATAGTGAAAGTTCGCTCATTTTGCCAAAAAACGTCCCCTTTACCGTAGGTAACTTCAGCAATTAAGCCATTTTTAAATAATAACTGCGCCTCACACAAACAGGCTAGAAAATAATCGGATTCCGGGGCATTCCAATAACGACAATGACAGGATACGGACTCCACTTCCCCAAATAAATTAGTAAAGCGATGGATACGAGAAAGGGCAGCGATCAAAGGAAAACCGAATAAATCCCGATGAAATGTCCAGCGCCGGGGTGCCGGTCTGCCGGGGGCGATCGTGGTATAACGGGCTAGGTGGATATTGCCGAGGGTGGCTAAATACTGCTGTTGGGTTTGATGCAGTCCCCCCAAAAGTTCAATATGTTCGACGTGCAGTAATTTCTTCTCGGTTTCGGCTAGGGTGATTAATTCTGCTGCCGCTGCCGGGTGGAAAGCCAGGGGATACTCGACGATAACGTGCTTACCGGATTTTAAAGCAGTACGGGCGATCGAGGCATGGGCCTGATTAACGTTGGCAATGACAATCAGATCGAGATCAGGATGACTGGCCAGGCTTACTGCCGAATCTAGGGCAGAAATTTGGTATTTTTGCGAGAAATTAGCGATCGATTCGGCACTATTACCGCTAACATACAAAAGCTGGGCGCGATCATCCGCTTGCAAGCTTTCAGCGCGACGTTGAGCGGCGAACCCTGTGCCAACTATACCAATTTTTAGGGGACGATGAGAAGTCATCAGGGGCATTCTGGCGACATTAATTATCGGGAAGTGGGGTGCGGGGTGTGGGGTGCGGGGAGATAGGGAGATAGGGGAATTTCAACTAATACCCCAAAACCCTAAAACCCCAACTCTCAACTCCTGAATACTTTCTACAGCAATTCTGCTTTTCCTAGCTTTATCTTTACAATCAACTCATATATTATCCCAAAAATAGCGCCCGAAAAGATGTGCAGGGGTGAATTCAGATTTTGAATGGGCAAAGCCAATTTTTGGCTCCTGTTTAGGACCTAGAGCTTCTAAACCGCGATCGGTTGTCGGGGAGCATGACGACGAGGGGAAACCACCACGGGAGTGGGCGACACTGCACAGGTTAATTCTAGAGACTGTTCTAAACTAACCACCCGATTGAGTTGTTGCCATTCAGCACTAAAAGGAGGCATCGCTAGAGCGCAGGCTTTCCAATGAGCTTCGACGGGAACATCTAGTTGTTGACAAGTGCCACCGCGCCGACCCTGGGTTTGATAGTATCGGCAGTATCGACAGGAAGAGGTAAGAAAGTTTGCGGCTTGCATGGGTTAGCTTTAAAAGGAAGATGATTATAGGGAACTCAAGGGATGACTCTCTTTTCGCTCTGTGTAATATTGTCCTACCCTGTGCCAAGGGTATTTTCCTGACTACCATAGCTAGGACTGATACGCCATATAGTTTTTAGTGATCCCCAAAAAAAATTTTGTTTTTAGAATCTTTTAATAGTTACTTTGCAAAAAGCAGCACTGTCTCAAAACAGAGGAGTTAAACTCAGTTGTGGCCGAGGTTATTGGGTCTAGTATCAGCAATAACAGAACGGGGATCAAGCCTTAGCTCGATAGAATTGATGAATACAGGTTCAATTAAGACAGAAAAGATCGGCCAATTGATTCCCGACTCAAAACCACTCTTTCCACAAGACTATAAAAAAATTTAATCTTTTACCCCGCCCGACTGGGCAAAACAAAAAGCACAACATTGCCAACGCTCAAGCTCTCCGGAGGGACTGGGAGACTGACAACGAGGACAAATCGGCCAAGATCGGGTTCTATGAACTATTTTCTGGCTCCAACTCTCTAAACTGTCCGGTTGCTGGGGATTTTCTGGCGGTTTTTCCGGGGTGACATAACTAGGATGATCTCTCAGGGATTTAGGTGCGATCGCTTCTGGAGGAATTAACTGACTATCTTGCTGCCAACGGGCAGCAGAAAAGCGGATATCGCCCAAGGGAGTCTCTAACTGACTATTAAGCCGTTTTAATAAGCTATAGCGTTGTAAAGACAATTCCTGGGCTAAAGCGGCGCTACTGGTAGCCACCGATAAAACCCCGCGATTGAGGGAAAAAGGCCGGGTTTGCTCCAGCAGACGGGGATTAATAATTTTTGGCCATAATTGCAGCACTTGATCATACTGGCGATATTCTTCCCAACCCACCTGTTGAGTAATAGCCGCCAAAATTTTGTCAAGAGAATGTAAAGACATCTGGAAAATCTAGAGAGTACCACGTTAGACTAGGACGAAAAAACCCCTAAGTAGCTGGTTATAATTAAATCAAAAATGGATTTTAGGTTCGATCCCCCCTTCCCCCCTTGATAAGGGGGGCGCCGATAGGCGGGGGGATCTACCCTTGATAAGGGGGGCGCCGATCCTCCCTTAGTCCCCCCTTGATAAGGGGGGTTTCTGATAATTTTTAACGCCTACCTACTTAACCTTTCAGCATAACCTTTAATAACCCCGCCCTAGTCATCTGCCATGAAATCTGATCGATCCCCATCCTCCCAAGATTTGCCTCTCTCGATCGTCCATCAACCCAGTTCAGCTATCGATCCCGCTCAGGAACCAGAATACCTAGAAGCTTCTGTCATTAACGTCTATCCCCAAGCTAAAGATGTCTTTTTTACCCCTTGGGGTATCCGGGCAATGGTGATCTTTTTGATTGCTAATAGTCTCCTCAGTCTCAATCAATGGTTAACCAGCACCACCCCCACCCCGAGGAAAGCTGAGAATTCCCCCCGCGAGCAGCACCAAAATAACTCCCGCCACCTCGATCGATTGATAGCGATCGCTCGTCCGGTACAGAAAACTCCTCAAACCAGTCCGATCGCTAATATTCCCGCTCCTCCTGTTAAAACTAGCCCGATCGCTAACATTCCCGCCCCACCAGTGGTTCAGAGTCCCCCCACCGCCATAAATCCGACTAATGCCCTCTTACCGCCCAATCCGCCACCATCCCCAATGCCGGCCCATCAATTACCCGTCAGTAAGATCAAGCAATCTTTACCGGTCGCCCCCCCGGACCCCAGTACCCCTCCAGCATCTTCCCTAGTTTCCGCACCACCACCGCCACCGCCCCAAGTCACCCCCGCCCCCTCGACCGCGATCATTAACGAACGAATGTTGGAGGAATTGCGTCAAAGAGAAGAATCACCCGCTAATTTACCCTTTTTTCAACGGGAAAAAGCCCGTCGCTTGGCCAATCAAAACCCACAGGAGGCGGTGGAGTTAATGAAACAGTTACCGCCAGAATTACAAGCATCCCCTTCTCCCAGTAGTCCGGCACCTTCAGAAACAGCCGATCCCTCCCAGTCCCCCGTCCCTAGTTCTATCATTATTGATAGGAGCGGCACTTCGGTAAACTATTAGGGTTCCTATCGGGAGGACGGCAATGGGTTTGTTTGATCGCATGGGCCAAGCAATTCGCGCCCAAGTCAATAGTCTGATTCAGGAAAATCAAGATCCCGAAAAACTGCTGGAAAAGGCGATCTTGGCGATGGAAGGGGAATTGATGCAAATGCGACAAGCCCTGGCGGCAGCCGTCGCTACCCAGAAACGTACCGAGCGCCAACGACAACAACAGGAAAAAGCGGCCCAAACTTGGCACGAACGCGCCCAATTAGCCCTACATCACGGTAACGAGGAACTCGCCCGCCAAGCTCTCAGCCAATGGCAAACCTATCAAAGTCAGATCGCCCCCCTACAAACCTCCCTGCAACAACAGACGGCTATTATACAAAAGTTAAAGAAAGAACTCTTGACAATTGAACGCAAATATGCTGAGATGAAAGCACAGAAAAGCCTTTATGTGGCCAGATTGCGATCAGCGAGTGCCAGTCAAAAAGCCCAAGAAATTATGGGCAGTTTGAACAGCAGTCAGATGGGAACTATTTTCGAGAAATTAGAAGCAAAAGTCTTAGAAGCCGAATCCCAAGCCGATTTAATCGGGTATAAAGACCCCTTAGAGCGACAATTCCAAGATTTAGAGGGACAAAAACAAATTGAAGCGGAATTACTCAAGTTAAAACAAGAAAACTTGGATGGGTGATGTGGGGTGTGGGGTGTGGGGTGTGGGGTGTAGGGTGTGGGGTGTGGGGTGTGGGGAGAAAAAAGCTGTCTCCTGACTCTTGACTCCTAACTCCTATCCCCTATCCTAGCTCTCGTGGTTTATATTGGATAATAAGCCGTTAGGCAAGATAGGAAATTTTAAGAACAGTTAACTGATTTAGTACACACCGAGAGGAACAAGAGCGTCATGGGTTTATTCGATCGCCTTAGCCGAGTTGTCCGAGCTAACCTCAATGATATGGTGAGCAAGGCTGAAGATCCAGAAAAAATGCTGGAGCAAGCTGTCAGTGAGATGCAAGAGGATCTAGTACAGGTACGTCAAGCGGTCGCTAGAGCGATCGCCGAACAGCGACAAACGGAACAAAAATACAGCAAAGACCAGTCAGAAGCCAATAAATGGGAACAAAGGGCCAAATTAGCCCTTGCTAAAGGGGATGAAAATCTCGCCAGGGAAGCTCTTAAACGCAAGAAAGATTGCACGGAAACCGCCGCCATTCTCAAAAATCAACTGGATCAGCAAACGGTACAGGTAGATAGTCTGAGAAAAAACTTGATTGCGCTCGAAAGTAAGATTTCTGAGGCAAAAACCAAGAAAAATATGTTAGTAGCTCGCTCCAGAGCCGCAAAAGCTAACGAAGAACTCCAAAAAACCCTCGGCAGTATCAATACCAGTAGTTCCGTGGGTGCTTTTGAGCGCATGGAAGCAAAAGTTATCGAGTTAGAAGCCAGTAGTCAAGCTTACGGTGAATTGGAGGGCATTGGCATCGAACATCAATTCGCTGCACTAGAAGCGGGTAGCGATGTGGATGATGAATTAGCAATGCTGAAAGCACAAATGTCTGGCGGAGCATTACCCCCCAGCACAACTTCTAGTCAACCCACTTTACCCCAAGCAACCACCGTCAGGGATTCGGCAGTGGATGCGGAATTAGAGGAATTGCGATCGAAGTTAAAAGAACTGTAAAACTTTGAGAGCCTCGAGACGTATTATCTATGGTAAGCTAAACGGCGCTTAACCTGCATGATCCAATAGCTATAACCCTTTTGGAGTCTATATCGGTGATCCGAAGTAAAAGCCGTTTAGCTTACGTCTCTATTTATTAACCCACATTCCGCACCCTCAACTGTCACCTAAGCTGTCCCCCTCCAGAAACTTGAGTAAAAATACTTAGCTGGTGAGGGTTTTCTCGGTGGCCGCTAGGGGGGTCTTGAGACCCCTAATTATGAGAAAATAGGAATTGTTGGAAAACTTAGGCGAGTGGACTGTTCGACCATGAATCATACTAAATCCGTTGGGCAGGGCTAGGAATTATGGCTCTTCGGTAGATACTATACTGGAGACGGTTTGTGAATCTTACAAGTCTTATCCATCAAGAGTTTCAGAATCATAATCACCCCGTCTGCATAAGTCTGCATAATAAGTGCCGAAGAACCAACCATTATTACTTATTCCACAGATTTAGAACACTAGCGGAAATTAGATATGGGCAACGATCTCGCCGAAAGGAGCGAGAACCTGAACGGGTTGGGGTCGGATCGGCGCGCTCTCTACTGGTAAACGGGGAAACAACAGTTCGGCGGCCCGGTAGGCTTCCTCTAGATGGGGATAACCGGAGAGAATAAACGTCTCGATACCGAGATCTCGGTATTCGAGCAGACGGCGCGCTACCGTATCCGCATCCCCCACGAGAGCGGTTCCCGCTCCCCCGCGTACCAAACCCACCCCGGCCCAGAGATTTGGGCTAATTTCCAAGGCGGCGCGACTGCCGTTGTGCAATTGACTCATCCGCCGTTGCCCTTCCGAGTCCATGCGCGCGTAGGCGTTTTGGGCGGTAGCAATCGCTTCCTCGTCTACATAGCGGATCAATGTCTCCGCCGCCTCCCACGCTTCGCTGGCCGTTTCCCGGACGATAACGTGTAAACGAATGCCGAATCGGAGCGTCCGACCGCGGGCTTCGGCTAAACGGCGCACGGTGATGATTTTTTCGGCCACTGCGGACGGGGGTTCGCCCCAGGTCAGATAGACATCGACGTGTTTAGCGGCAATCTCGTGGGCGATGGGCGAGGAGCCACCGAACCAAAGGGGTGGGTGGGGCTTCTGTAAGGGGGGAAACAGGACTTTTCCCCCCTCGATCCGCAGGTAATCGCCTTGAAAGTCCGTGTTCGGTTTCGATAATAGTTGTCGCCACACCGTTAGAAATTCATCGGTTAGACGGTAGCGATCATCATGATTTAAATATACGCCATCTCCCGCCAATTCCACTGGATCGCCTCCCGTGACGACGTTAATTAGTAAGCGCCCCTCGGAAAGGCGATCAAAAGTGGCCGCCATTCTCGCCGCCACCCCAGGAGAAACTAACCCCGGCCGCACCGCCACGAGAAAGCGCATCTGTCGCGTGTGCGTGACGAGGGTGGAAGCGACGATCCACGCGTCCTCGCAGGAACGCCCGGTCGGTAAAAGCGCACCCGTGTAGCCTAAATCGTCTACGGCACGGGCAATCTGCAACATGTATGCGAAAGTAACGCTTCTCCCGCCGATCGCCGTTCCCAGATAACGTCCGTCGCCGTGGGTCGGGATAAACCAGAGTAATTGCATGGTCGGTATCCTTCGTGTAGAAATAATAACACATTAATTCTAGCGAAATATTGTTTTTTAAAAAGTATCATCTGGACGAAAATTTCTGTTACCATTCGCTCGGAATTTGACAGGTATAAACGGGTATCAAAGTATATCAAAAATTTTTATAGAACTTGAGCGTACCGATTAAATTTTTCCTCTGGAAAATAACCATTAGAGAGTTGGCTCGAAAAAGAAACCTGATGGAAATGGTAATCTAGTTCGAGTAAATTATAGACTAGCCGTAAAAAATAATCGTCCATCCAAAAATCTACGTCAAATAATGAGATACCGTATTGTCCATCTAACCTACGATTGAGGGTTTTTAATAGCCAAGACCATTGGGGTTTTAGGGTGGGATCGGTGTGGTTTCCAGAGGCAGGAGCGAAGAACTGAAATACCCGATCAGGACAAACCCATGTTACATCGTTTAACAACTTGATCGCTCTTGCGGAATCTGAATGAAACCAATGATTGGCGATTACCAAGTCGTGTAGGTAAGCGATAACAAGTTTGGGGTTTTCTTTGAGAAACCGCGATCGACAAACAATGCCTCTAAGGGAAGGAATTCTTAAACCGAAATTTTGATCTAGGGGTAATTTTTTGGCTGAAACGTATTCTTGAAAAATAGAAGTAAAAGTATCACAACATACATAGGCATCTATTTGCTTTTTTCTAAAGCTCATACTTGCCGTATGTGGATCTTCATTAACCAAGTGACAATCTCGACTGATCTCCAGTCCGTACAGGTTAAAAAGAGTGATAATAAATCGATGCGCGTTGGAACCAAATAAGGTGGAAATACGTTTGCCTCTTAGTTCTGGGACGGTGGCGATTGGAGAGTCTTTAGGAAGCAGAATCCTCAGATCTTCACCGAAAATATTATAAGAGGCAATCCCGATTAGTTTAGAACCGAAACTGAGATTGTTAAAAAACATAGTACCATTGTTTAAAAGAGAAATATCGTCTAAAATACAAATATCTAAATCTCCTCTTTTCATTTGTTGATTCATTTGTTCACCACAAGCGAATTCAACGATCTGTAAGGTAAAATTTCGATCGATCTCGATATTTTTCTGAAAAATTGGTTGTTCGTTGGACTCTCGCTGTAGATCGAAAACATATTTAACTCCATAGCTGGCGATAAACTGTCCGATCGAATCCCGTTGAATTCCAACTCTGAGTATATTTTCCGTTGGCAAAGTATCGCTGGCAAAAATAAGATTCGGTTGCGGGGAAATTGCTAAATCATCCTGATCGAGGCGAAAACTTCTAACCAAACTTTCTCCTAATATTAATAGCTCGCTAAAATGAGGGACGTGCAGATAGACTCCATATTCGTTGACATCCTGTATAGGTATTATCGATGCTGGATAATTCAAGAGGGAATTAAATTGGCAAAAATCAGGCAGGATAGTTGATTTATGGCTTTTTTGCACAGAATCGAGAAGTTCTTGATAACTTTCAATGATTCGTACATCCCTTAGATAGTTTAAGACAACTTGATTTTTACAAAGCTCTTGATAAATTTCATCTAAAAGAACCAAGTCGGTTGGGTTTATATCTGAGATTTTAATCAATTTTTTGCTAGGAAATAGATCATTCTTACCGAAAGAAATAAGTTGGAAGCGGTGGGTAGTTAGTCTAGTACAATGATGTTTATCTTTATAAGCGGAGAAACTGTTGAGCAGAATATCAAGGTTTTTGGGCGAGGATTCGGCCAATAAACCTTGAGCGGATAGGGAAATCTCTTGAATATTTCGACTTGGAAAGCAAAGCCGAAATCGTCGCCAGTAATGTTTTAACCAGACTTCTAAAATTAAAGGGGTAGCACCGAGAATTAAGTCTTCTCCGTCGGCACTTAAGGTCAGCTGAAACTCTCGTTGAAGGGTTTCCACGGTTTCTATCACCTGAAAGGTTTCAGAAATTAGCTTTCTACCCTGATTGGTTAGTTTGATCGAGCCAGGGGAGCGATTAACCAGCAATACTCCAAAATAATCCTCTAATTGCTTGACTTTTTTGCTAATTAATGATTGACTATAGCCCAATTGATAGGCCGCTTTAGAAAAGCTACCAGAATCATCGACCGTCTTGAGAATTTTCAGGTGATTTAGGGTAATGTCTTCCGAGGTAATTCGACTCATAATTCACCGAGAAATTAAAGGATAGGGGTGTGAGTATCGATCGATCACCTGTTGATGAAAATAGAGAGCATCTTCCCGGGTGGATTCAAACTTGAAGATAATCAGGTCAACCCCGATAGATTCGTAGTCTCTCAAGCGACGGATCACCGTCTGTGGATCGCCGACAAATCGAGCCGAGAGGCCAAGATTTGCCTCGATCGTTTGACCGATATCTAGTTTATTGTGGGCTACTGCATTGGCATCGATTTGTTGTTGGAAATAACGAATTTTTCGAGTGTCGGCAGCGCGATAAATCTTGTCTAGTCTGGACTCGGCTTCGACCGTGGTAGGGCGGACAATGGCGAAAGCGCTCATCGCTACTTGAATCTGCCGTTGATAGCGATCGCTCGCCCAGCGTTTTACCTTCTCCACCAGCGCGGCCGTTTTTTCCACATCATCCGCATTAATAAAAAGATAATCCCCCAAACGAGCCGCTAGATCGATCGCTCGTTCCGATTCTCCCGCAATAAAAACGAGAGGAAGCGGTGTCGGTCGCTCGGCTAAAATGCCCTGGGTGATCGTGTAATATTTGCCCCGATAATTAAAATCGGCAGTCGTCCATAATCCCCGAATAATCTGAAGATATTCTTCTAATCTAGCGTAGCGATCGCCGTGGGCGAGCCAAACATCACCGTAGCTTTCCACTTCTAGTTGCCACCACCCCGCGATCCCGCTCAAACCGAACCGGCCTCCACCGGGTTGATTCTGGAGAGCGGCACTGAGCTTGGCCACCACGGCGGGCAATTTAAACCCCGGTTGTACGGCCGTGACGATTTTAATCTCTTGGGTCGCTAAACTCACCGCGCCAGCCGTGAGCCAAGCGTCAGTTACGTCATGATCCGGCCCGTGTACCGCATTGAGATAGTGTTCGGGAATGTAATAGAAATCATAGCCCACTCGATCGGCTTGAACGGCCAACTCGACCAGATCGGAAATCGACCAATTTCTCTCCGGGTTAATCACTCGCAACCATCCACCACAAACGGGTGCCCAAATTCCAAACTGAAGCGGCATAGGTGTTTTCCAATACCCACGAGGGAGACGTGTTTTTTAGGAGCCATCACTCTATCATGTTCCTTCCCCAGAAGCGTTATTTTTCCTTATACCGAAATTCCTCTTGTCTATCACGATTTGGAATATCAGGTATTGAGGTTCGATTGGAGTACCCCTGGAAGACGCACCGTATTCCAAAATGGCATAGAAAAAGTCAATCGGGGTGTATCAAACTACGACGTCATCCTTGAGTAGTGATTACACTGAAAGGCAATCAACTATATTTCGGTCGAATTACAGTAGTTCTCGGCTCCAGGCTTGAGAGAGAGCGAGTTTTGACCCCGATATAGGTAACTCGAATCTTGCTAGAAACAGCATTCTAAAGACTTGAGTTAGGGTGCTTGGCGATCGCCAAAAACGGGATCGCTCCTCCAGACGAACACGAAAGAGATCGTCCGAAATGACCGTGTACACTGGATTCTTGCGAACGGTGAAGCGGTCGAACCAATAGTTTCCATCACGGAGTAACCGAATCATGGTAGATATTAAGTTCGCTTACTGGGTTCCCAATGTTAGTGGCGGGTTAGTGGTGAGTAAAATCCCGCAAAACACCGATTGGACCTACGATTACAACGCTTGGCTGGCACAGACTGCCGAAGAAGTCGGGTTCGAGTACGCGTTAGCCCAAGCCCGATTCATCGCCAGCTACGGCGCGGAGTATCAACTAGAGGCCTTTGCCACCGTCGCCGCCCTAGCCCCCGTAACCAAGAAAATCACCCTAATCGCCGCCGTCCATCCCGGTTTATGGCATCCCGGGGTCGTCGCCAAAATCGGCTCGACGATCGATTTCATTTCCAAAGGTCGTTTCGCCCTCAACATCGTCAGTGGCTGGTTCAAGGGTGAATTCACCATCTATGGTGAACCTTGGCTCGATCACGATGAACGCTATCGACGCTCCGAGGAATTCATTCGCATCCTCAAGGGACTGTGGACAGAAGACGAATTCCACTTCAAAGGGGATTTTTATCGCATCAACGGCGGTTGGGTCAAACCCCGCCCCGTTAATAATCATCCCCATCCCGAAATCTTTCAGGGGGGTAACTCCAAAGCCGCCCGACAGATGGCCGGTCGGGTATCGGACTGGTATTTCATGAACGGCAACTCGATCGAGGGAGTCCGCGAACAGATCGAGGAAGTTTCCGCCCTTGCCCGTCAAGCCGGCCGTAGTATCAAGTTCGGTCTCAACGCCTTTATCCTCGTCCGTGATACCGAAAAAGAAGCCCACGAGTTACTGCGGGAGATTATCGCTAAAGCCGACAAAGAGGCCGTGCAAGGATTTGGCGAAGCAGTCAAACAAGCAGGTTCCGCCACCAGTGAAAAAGTGGGAATGTGGGCCAACTCCAACTTTGAAGATCTAGTACAGTACAACGATGGATTCCGTACCGGACTGATCGGCACAAAAGAACAGGTAGCGGAAAAAATCCAGCAGTTTCACGCCGTGGGGGTCGATTTGATTCTCGGTGGTTTCCTGCACTATACGGACGATTTACCCGCCTTCGGTCGCGAGGTGATCCCGCTCGTGCGGCAACTGGAATCCCGTCGTTCCCCCAGAGAAGAGTTCGCCCTGGTTTAAGCGAAAGAAAGAAATACACAAGGAAAAAATCAAATCGTAATGGAAGGGATTAGTTTCGCTCAGGCAGCTCTACTTGGACCGATCGAGGGAATTGTCACCCTGATCGCGTTAGGTCTGGCTATGTTGATTGTTTCCTACTACGCTAAGTGGAAACTGGTAAAAAACACCCACGATTTTGTGATTGCCGGTCGCAAGCTGGGTTTAGGATTCGGGATTGCCGGCTTGCTTTCCGTCTGGACTTGGGTGATCGGGATTTTACTGCCGATCGGAGTCACCTTTAAGTACGGATTATCGGGCTTATTTTGGTTTACCGTCCCCAATGGTGCGGCGGTCATTGCCGTGATTCCCTTTGCCAAAAAGTTACGGCGATTGATGCCCCACGGTTATACCATCAGCGAGTTTATCTCCGCTCGTTACGCGGGAGCAAAATTGGCTCGCGTGGTCGTAGTCGCTGGTATCCTCTTCGGGGCGATCCAAATTGTCACAGTGAATCTCAAGGGAGCATCCCTGATGGTGGCCACGATCTTCGGTCTTCCGGAGGGGGTAGTCGCAACCATCTCCTCGATCGTCATTCTCCTGTACATCAGTTTAGGGGGACTTTGGGCATCCATGGCTACTTCTACCTTGATGTGTTTGCTGATTATGGTTCCCTCTGTCCTGGTCACCACGGCGGTCTTAGGCCAGGTGGGAGGGGCGGAAGCCGTGTGGCACACCGTACAGAGTCAGGGCGGCGAACTTCTTTCGGTGACGCGACCGGATGCCTTCCAGAATTTCGGCTTAACCTTCGCCCTCGCGCTGATTACTGCCACGATCGCCGGACAGGAATTCTGGCAGGTGGCTTGGGGGATCAAAGAACGGGAATTAGGCAAAACCTTTTTCTGGGGTGGGGGACTCTACTATGTGGTCGCCCTCTGTCTAGGGGTAGTAGGGCTGGTGGGCATCGCGCTCAAGGTGGATCTGGCCCGGGATCTTGGTGGTGATCCCGCCGCCTTGGGTCCTTTTTTGATTTCCCATTTAGGCTTGCCCGATTGGGTGATCTACCTGTTCGTGATCATTGTGCTGTCCGCCTGCTATTCCACCTGTGACGGCACATTGGCGGCGGTTAGTTCGGTTTCTGCGGTGGATGTGATCAAGCCCCTGTTCCCCGCTATTTCCGATCGCTCCCTCTTCGCTTGGACGCGGTTTTCGATGGTCTTAGCGGCGGGAATTTCGGTGGCGGTGGTGCTATCGGGAATCGATCTGGTGACGCTGGTACTGGGGACTTCCATCATCCGCGCCGCCGTTCTCGTACCCCTGATACTGTCGATCATCTGGTCGCGAATGAATGCCACGGCCTTTACCGCCGGGACGATCATCGGTCTGATTGCCGGGGTTTTCGCCCTCGCCAAGTTCGGCGAGGAGATCGGTACCTATACGGTAGTCGCAGTCAGCACGATCGTCCCAATTGTGATTGCCTTGACCAATTCCCGACGCTTCGATTACACCCAACTACGTCAGGCACAGGATCTATCCGAGATACCGGACACTTCTTCTGTCGCGCTGCGATAAGTTTTCACAGAATCACGATCATGAATAGTCTCTTGCAGATGATACCGCCCTCCTTGCGGACTTGGGCGAAGCGGCTCGGCTATTTCCTGGGCGGCACGATGCTCACGGTTTTCTATGCCGGAGCGGTTCCCGCCCAAAGTCTCCCTAGTCGTCCCCTAACTCAAAATCCCTATTCCCCGACCACCATTATCGCCGGTGTTATTGCCGCTATCATCACGATTTTCTTTCTGCGGGGAATGTATCTCGTGTTGACCTACGCTTCGGCAACCTATGGACTCGAAGAGGAGGAAGAAGAGGGGAATCTAGAAGGGAGCCAGGAAAACCATGCCTTACTCTATGGAGCCTTCGGTTGGATTATCGGTTCGGCTCTGATCATTACTTCCTACGGATTCGGCTGGAGGTTCTTGTATATCGGCCCGATCGTCTGTTTGCTCGGCCCTCTCGTTCCCATTTTCGCCATGAACCGCGATATCCAGAAATACCGGCAAGTTTTGGCCCGTAGGGCGAGATATCAGTCCTCGCGCTCTCTGTATTAAAAGCTAGGCCACTCTATCTCACAGTCTAGGAGTAGTAACCATGACCACGTTAGTAAATGTTGAAACGGAACCGACCGCCCATCTGATTCAAGACGATCGAGAAGCGATCGCTGTGGCCAAAGAACTGGCCGCAGAATTTCTCCACGAGGATTCCCTCCGCGATCGCGAACGCCGTCTACCGGTGGAAGAGGTAAAAAAATTCTCGCGCAGCGGGCTATGGGGGATCATCGTTCCCAAGGAATACGGGGGTGCGGGCGTATCCTACGCCACCCTAGGGGAAGTGATCGCCATTATTGCCGAAGCGGATTCTAGTTTGGGACAGATTCCCCAGAATCACCTCTATATGGTGGAAGCGATCCGGCTCGACGGTACGGAGGAACAGAAGCGATTTTTCTTTGACTTGGTACTGCAAGGCAAACGGTTTGGGAACGCCTTCTCGGAGATCGGCACCAAGTCAGTGACGGACGTGCAAACCAAATTAACTCGCTCGGGCGATGGCTACGTTCTCAACGGACGCAAGTATTACTCCGCCGGCGCCCTGCTGGCCGATTGGATTCCCACGATCGCCGCCGATGAGAACGGCAATACGATCGTCGCCTTTGTGGAACGGGACGCGGAAGGCTTGACTCTGCTCGATGATTGGACGAGTTTCGGTCAACGCACCACCGCGAGCGGCACGACGATTCTCGAAAATGTCCTGGTGAAACCGGAACACGTCATCCCTCACTATCTAGCTTTTGAACGGGCGACCCCGATGGGTGCGGTGGCACAGATTATCCAAGCGGCGGTAGACGTGGGCATCGCCAAGGCCGCCCTGCGCGATACCCTGTATTTCGTCCGCAACCATACCCGTCCCTGGGTGGATAGTAACCAGGAGAAGGGTTTTGAAGATCCCCTGACTCTCTACAATCTGGGCAACGTGATCCTACAAATCCACGCGGCGGAAGCCCTACTACGGCGGGCCGGGGAATTTATCGACGCGGCCTATGAATCCGGGTTAGAGGAGGCGAAAGTAGTGGAATCGTCGATCGCCGTCGCCGAGGCCAAAGCGATCGCCACGGAAGCCTCCCTACTGGCCACCAATAAACTCTTTGAACTGGCCGGCACGAAGTCCACCCTAGAGGAATTTAACTACGATCGCCACTGGCGCAACGCCCGCGCCCACACCCTCCACGATCCGGTGCGCTGGAAATACTATGCGATCGGCAATTACTTCCTCAACGGTGCCAACCCGCCCCGCCATCCTTGGCTATAAGTCTGCGGGAGGAAGGGGAGCGCCCTCCCTCTCCTCCTGATTTCTACCTTCGATCGGTCACACTACTGTAGAGGAAATATGAGTGTTGCCCATCCGCTCCAGAAACGGAATATCTGGAAAAATCAACCCTTTAAGGGACTCTTGTTCATCGGCATTATCGCTGTGGTCAGTCTGGTTTTTGAACTGATCTTCACGGGCCTATTCGCTCTAGATGTAAACGAAAAATTAGTTTATATCACCCTCTGTTTTGTCTGGTGGTGGCATCTGGGTTTTTCCCTAAATGGCTATCCGGGTTCTCGATTTTTTTCCCATCGCTTCGGACGGGGAACCGTTAATTTAGCGATCTTGCTGCTGTTGGTCTATCTCACTGGAGAAGCGTGGAAATTTATCTTCACCCCCGCCCGTCTCACCGATACCCCCGTAGGTTTGTGGGGACAAACCGCGATTGTTGCCGCCTGTGCCAGTCTGTTCTTTTTCGATAACACGATCGTGGCTTCCGAAGAACTCCAAGACCGACATCCCACCAGTGGATTTCTCAACATCTTTTTTGCCGTTTTTATGGTCGCTCCCGCCCTCACTTTTCTACCGCAGCTCTGGGGATTAAAACCGTTCTATATTCCTTGGTACTGGTATCCCCTCTCCACGGTATTCGGTAGTTTTTTCGATCGCTGGCCGCTCGCTCAACTGGGCCTAACCATGCCGCGTCTGGGCTTTCGACCTACCGGGGCGGTATTATTTCTCACCCTCCTGATGGCGTTTTTTCTCCGGCTGGCGGGGATGGATTTATTCACCACGGCGACCGGCCCGACCTTCGCCGCCATCTGGACAACGGTGGGTTTGGGTTTACTCTGGCAATTCAATCTCTGGCCCTTTCAAGGACTTGCCCAACCGGCCAAGGGAATCATTACATCGGTGATTAGTTTGGTCATCTCGCTGATTCTTTACGCCGCAACGGAAGTCCTCTTCGGTCGGGCCAATATCCGACCGGGACTGTACTGGTGGTTCGATATTCTCTGGGTGCAGGTGTTTCTCATGGCCCCGGGATTGTACGACGGGATCGGACTCTGGCAAAGTCGCGCTGAGATAACCGCTGATCGCCCTGCCGAAGCCGTATCTCGTTCCTGATCCGCGAGACCGTTATTACCCATTATTACCAATCTAGGAGATTTACCATGGCGAATATTCTCTCGATCGCTGGCAATCCCACCGCTCCTTCTAAAACCTACGGATTCGTTCAATACGTCAACGAACTCCTAGAAAAAGAGGGATTTCATACCGATACGATCGCCGTGCGGGACTTCTCGCCGGAAGACCTCATCTACGGACGCTACGATAGTCCGGCCCTAGAACCGATAAAAGCTCTACTAGGACAGGCCGACGGGATTATCGTAGCCACCCCGATCTACAAGGCCGCCTACACCGGACTGCTGAAAGCTTTCTTGGATTTACTGCCGCAGGGGGCGTTCGCCAACAAAGTGGTACTGCCGATCGCCACTGGCGGCACGATCGCTCATCTACTGGCGATCGATTATGCCCTCAAGCCGGTTCTCTCGGAACTGAAGGCGCGTCACATTCTCGGCGGTATTTATGCGATCGATAAACAATTGCAATTCCAGGCCTCTGGCCAACTCCAACCCGATGAGGAGATCGGGCAAAGAACCCAAGAGGCGGTACGGGATTTCGTCGTTGCGGTGAACCTACATCGAGCGGCCACGAAGGAAAAAACCCCTACCCCCCTGCCCGTACATACATAAAAGTGTCAGCTTGTCAAGATTCCTCTGAACTATTTTTATGAGCGAGCCTACCCTATCGATTGCCTCTTCCTCTCGAATCATCACCCTGGCGCGACGGAACCCGGTCGAACCGAGGTTTACCCTGGTCGATCGGGCCCTCGATGCCCTACGATCTGGGCAAGCCATCGTCGTCGTGGACGATGAAAAACGAGAGAACGAGGGGGATTTAATCTGCGCCGCCGAGTTTGCCACACCGACGATGATTAATTTCATGGCTACCCGGGCCCGGGGGTTGATCTGTCTGGCCATGACCGGTGATCGCCTAGACGAATTGCAATTACCGCCGATGGTGGAGAAAAATGGCGATCACCATCAAACCGCTTTCACCGTCAGTATCGATGCGGCGCCCCACCACGGCGTTACTACGGGGATATCGGCGAGCGATCGCTCCCGCACCATCCAAGTGGCGCTTTCCCCCACCACTACCCCCGATGATCTCAGCCGTCCGGGGCATATTTTCCCGCTCCGAGCGCGAGCGGGTGGGGTTTTCGAGCGGGCAGGACATACCGAGGCGGCGGTGGATCTGGCTCGTTTAGCTGGACTCTACCCCGCCGGAATCATCTGCGAGATCCAGAACCCCAACGGCTCGATGGCGCGTTTACCGGAGTTGATGAGCTACGCGGACGAGTACGGTCTACCGATTATCCGAATCACCGATCTGATCCGCTATCGCGAAGGGGTAGAATCCTCGGTATCGCGGGAAGCGATCGCCCGTCTGCCTACGGAATTCGGCGAATTTAATATCTACGCCTATCGCGACCTCCTCGATGGTTCGGAAGCGACGGCGATCATCAAAGGCGATCCAGACAAATTCGGAGAGCGGACGACTCTGGTCCGAATTCATTCCCAGTGTTTTACCGGGGATGTTCTCGGTTCCTCCCGTTGTGATTGTCGCCAACAACTGCATATCGCCCTGAAATCGATCGAAACCGCCGGACAAGGGGTTGTGGTCTATCTTCCACAGGAGGGACGAGGTGTCGGTCTGATCAATAAGCTCAAGGCCTACTCCCTACAGGATCTCGGCCTAGATACGGTAGATGCCAACAGGAGGCTAGGATTCGAGGCGGACGGGCGTACCTATCGGCTGGGAGCGCATATTCTCAAGGATTTAGGGGTAGCCGATATCCGTTTACTAACTAATAATCCCCAAAAAGTTCAGGGTCTCCGAGATTGGGGGATCAACATTGTCGAGCGAATCCCTCTCGTCATGCCTCCAAACTACCACAATCAACAGTATTTGCTGACAAAGCGGGAAAAACTAGGGCATCTGTTGCCGTTTAGCTAGGGTTGGCTGAATAAATCTAAAAACCTTGTTGGGTAAAACTTTTAGACCTTTTGGCCATCAAAAAGTAATGGATAGGGGAGTGATCGGGGGAAAAATTCAGGGACTTTTTCCCTGAAAATTAGGTAATTGACCCCCTCAAAATCGGTAAAACCCTACACCCCACACCCCACACCCTACACCCTGCCCCCACGAAAAACTTTTTGCCGCAAACCCTAGCTAATCACTCCCCTTTTCTAGCGTAGGGGTCGGAAAAAGAGCAATGCCTGTTGGCAAAGCGGCGGAAGTTCTGCCCGTGTTCTCAAGATAGGACTCCTATTCCCCAGGCCTTAGGATTCTGCGGTTTTACCCTGGAATTCTGCTACAGCACCGGCTTGGGATAACGAGACTTTCTCAATTGCTGCCGGAGATATTGGAATCGATCGAGCGCGGTTCCGAGGATTCGTCTGGCCAAAAAACACCGACTATCTCTATTTTTTGGATGTGAGGATTTCGATGGTTTCTGTCTCTTGTAATTCGTTATGGCGACCTTCTCTCCTACTGGGAAGCGTTTTCTTTGCCGTACCCGCGTTCGCTCAAATCGACCCTTCGGGTTTACCGCTAACCGATATGTCGAAAAACCATCCCGATCCAGCGATGGCGCAACTCACTTCTGTGTCCCAACTTGCCGATGTTCCGCCGACGGGCTGGGCGTTCGAGGCACTGCGATCGTTAGTGGAACGCTATGGCTGTATTGTCGGCTATCCCGACCGCACCTATCGGGGCGACCGCGCCTTAACCCGTTGGGAATTTGCCGCCGGTTTGAATGCTTGTTTAAACTCGATCGAGCGATCGCTGCAAGCAGGGGTTTCGATCGCCCAACCAGATCTCGATACACTCAAGCGCCTTGCCCAGGAATTTCAGGCCGAGTTAGGGGCTTTAGGGGCGAGAGTGGATAACCTAGAAAACCGGGCTGCTTTCCTAGAAGACCATTCCTTTTCGACGACCACGAAACTACTGGGTGAGGCGATTTTCGTGGTCGCCAACGCCTTTCAAGGTGCGAGGGAGGGGAGCAATACCGTGTTTCAAGATCGCGTGCGTCTTCGGTTCGTCAGCAGTTTTACGGGCAAAGACCAGTTAAACGTGCGGTTAGATGCCGGTAATGCCCGACGATTTAATCTGGGGGATGGGACTCCGGAAGCTACTCAATCCTTTAACCTAGTTCCCTCTCTAGACAATAATGTCAATATCGGTTGGCTCGCCTATTATTTTCCCATTGGCGATCGCATTTCCGCCTATATTGCAGCGGTCAATGGTGTCACCTACGATTTTATCCCGACGCTGAACCCCTATCTCGATAGCGGTACGGGCGGCGGAAAAGCACTAAGCGTGTTTGCGTCCGCCAACCCCATTTACCAGATCGGTGGGGGTGCGGGAGGTGGCTTTAACTATCAACTGAGCGATCGCTGGATCGCCAGCTTGGGTTATCTGGCCGGGGATCATGCCGATCCCAATCCGGGTAGTGGTCTTTTTAATGGTCAATACGCTGCGATCGCCCAAATCGCTTGGCTCGATTCTCGATCGGGTTTCGGGATCACCTACGTCCACGCCTACCAAAATCGGGGAGATTTATTTGACATCGGCAGTAGTTTTGGTATTGTCGGCACTAGGCAGGCTAATAATCCTTTTGGCACCCCATTGATCAGTGATTCCTTCGGTGCGTCGGGGTTCTTTACCATCACGCCGAACTTGGCGATTAATGGTTTCCTGGGCTATACCAACTCTAGAAATCTCCAAGGCCCCGGAAATGCTGACATTTGGTACTATAGTCTAGGTTTCGCCTTTCCCGATGTGGGCAAAGATGGCAATCTGGGCGGTCTCGTGGTTGGCGTTCAGCCCTATCAAGCCAATAATCCCACGGATGCCACCGATTTACCTATCCATGTCGAGGCTTTTTACAAATATCAAATTAATGACAATATCGCCATCACTCCTGGCTTATTTTGGCTGATCAACCCCGGTCAAAATAGTAATAATACCAGTGTTATTATCGGTACACTGAGAACCACATTTACCTTCTAGCAATCAACAAAATTTCCCCCTATACCTTCCTGTTTAGGGGGATTCGATATATCTAAGGAATCTCGATCATGTCAGTATCCCCTAGTCAGTCTGCCGATTATTATCTATCTCTCGCGGTTTCTCTGGCATCGGAATTCGCCATCGATGCAGTGGAGCGAGACCATCAGGGTGGAACCCCGAAACTGGCGCGCGATCGCCTCCGCCAAAGTGGTCTTTTGACCTTAATTATTCCCCGAGAATACGGTGGTTCTGGCGAGAGTTGGATTACCTTATTTCGCATCGTTCGAGAGTTCGCCCAAGTCGATAGCTCGATCGCTCATATTTTTTCCTACCATCATCTTGGGGTGATCGTTCCCCATCTTTTCGGGACGATCGAACAGAAGGAATACTACTACAAGGAAACCATCCGACAGAATTGGTTTTGGGCGAATGCGTTAAATCCCTTGGATCGTCGGACAGCGATCGCTTCCGAGGGCGATATTTTCCGACTAGAAGGCAAGAAAAGCTTCTGTTCAGGTTCGTGGGATTCTGACATTTTACCCGTTACGGCGATCGATCAGCAGACGGGGAAAATATCGGTTCTTGTGGTTCCCACCCAGCGTGAGGGAGTAGAACTGCACGCCGATTGGGATAATATGGGTCAACGGCAAACCGATAGTGGTAGTGTTTCGTTTCATAATGTGGCGATTTACCCCCGCGAGTTTTTCGGTTCGCAAGCCTTTCCTGCGCCACCTTTCGCCACTTTCCGCGCCTGTTTAACCCAGTTGAATCTAGCCAATATCTACTTGGGGATTGCCCTGGGGGCTTTTGAGGCCGCACGACGGTACACGAGAGAGCAAACCCGTCCTTGGCTAACTGCCGGGGTCGAGCGAGCGACGGAAGCTCCCTATCTCCTCCATCGTTACGGCAGTCTGTGGGTCGATTTAGAGGCGGCCAGGGGTTTGGTTGATCGAGCAACGGAAATTCTACAGGACGCGTGGGAGGAACAATGGGAGCTCACCGCAGAAAAGCGCGGTCGCTGTGCCATTGCGATCGCAGTAGCCAAGGTGGCGGCGACACGGGTGGGATTAGAGGTGGTGAATCAAATGTTCGAGGTCATGGGGGCGAGGGCGACATCGAGTTCCTACGGGTTTGATCGCTACTGGCGGAATCTACGAACTTTTACCCTTCATGATCCTGTGGATTACAAAATTCGCGATCTGGGCAATTGGATTGTCAATGAAAAATTCCCGCAACCGAATTTTTATTCTTAATAACGCTCTCCTAAGAAACAGAGCCAACCACCAGATGACTTTGATTCTCGACCACGAGTTCCCTATTTTACCCACAACAGAAAATTCTCTCAAGGGATGGATTTTTAATTACATACACCATGTAATTAAAAACATATACTTTTTAGTGCGATATGGCAGGGGCGGAAATCGGGGGACTGAGTAGAAAGTCTTTTAACCCGAAATGAGGTTAAGAGCAATTGATATCTACATTAAGGGAATTTTAAGATCGCCACCCACCTAGAAAACAAGCCCCAACTCTATTCGGGTTATGGGGCAAATTCACGAAAAGTACATCGCTTTCGATGGAAAGTATATACCTTTCTACCAAAATTATAACTATTATGACACAGAACACGATAGGGGGGTGTTGCCTCTTGCATCATCTCAACAAGCAATTTAAATACGCGGGCAGCTTATCCATGTTCTTATTACTAGACAAGGGCAGCTTTGTCGATATTAAACATCTGATTAGGTTTTGCCGAGCAGAATTATCCACCCTATTCCGTTAATCCTTCAGCGTGTTTGACCGAGCGTAGTTGGTTAAGAAATTGCTCTATTTCTTGAGTTTTATCGATCTTGGTCGGTAAATTAAAGCCATATTCAAGAGGAGCATCAATAACAAGAATTTTTTGATTATTGATGTTACTTTCATCAATCAACCATAAAGCATGGGTTTGATAAGCTGGAATCACTAATAATCTGACTATGATATTTTCTTCAGGGATATTTTCATCAATCCAGCTAATAGCTTGATCGAATTTTTCTGCTAATTCCGATTGAAAAATTCCATCCACAGACCAATCTGTAGGTTCACTGCCAAGGCTACTAGAGCGAGCATAGGCGATCGGGGTATTATCTGATTTTACTTGCAGATGCCATTGCCCTGATGGACGAGCTAAACGGGTTAAATCGTTGCTTGGTTCAACCACTGCATTTGCGGGTAGATTCCAGACATCTACACTTTCATGCAAAGCAGGGGAAACTGCACCGAGAGACTCAGTTATTCTAGACAAGCTAAAACCTACTTTTCTTTGTAATTGAGTTAAAACGTCATCGGGTAAAGTTTTAAAATGTGCCATTTTAGTTTATCTCCTAATATTAATCCATGTCCATCGCCATTGACCTTCGCCATAGGCAGTTTTAACTCGATCGTAGGGAATAATTATTTCACCCCGCCAAGGATCATAAATGATGACCTGGGGGACTGAATCAATTATATCCCAACCGACTGCTAAAACGGCATGACCCCCTCCTCCATTCCATTTAAAACCGATTTCTACTGCACGTTGATTATCAAGTTCAGTTTGTAAGGTGGTAAATTCAATCAAACCATTAATATAAATTGGATTAAAACTATACCTTACCCACATAGGAGCAATATTAAGAATTGGCAAGGGTTTATTGCACAATGAACTATTGGGTGAACTGCAACAACCTGTTAATTCAAAAGCAACATTGGCAAGGTTACATTGCTGCGTTGTGATGTCATCATTTTGCTGAAAAACCATCTGCATTGAAGCCGCCCAACACCATTGGGTTTGTTCTTGTTTAATCCAAGTGATTTTGTTAATTCTAGTGGCTTGCCCTAGGGTATCATCGCTGACAAAAGCTAAAAAAGCTGCTGCTTGTAAAATGCTCGGCTTTCCTTGTTCAACTCTTAAAGGCAGAGTTTTAGCCGGTGTTTCCCAGTCTAGATTAATTGCAGCACCTGTAATTAATTTTGTCCAATCAGGAGCGGCACCATCTCCTATGGTTTCTCCCACTGCATCCACAAGTGCATCAGCAATAACTTTAGCTAAACCTTTACTTGCTGCAGATAAAAAGACTTTGGCCGCTTCTTCAGGAGTGCCTCCTAAGCTACCACTTAAGTCAGCAGGTAATTGAATACCGTCAATTTTTGCCATATTTAACACTCTACTTTCATTTGATGTTTTTAGTCTATCTGACTGACATAAAAATAACATTTGGATCGACTATCAATATGTTCTTTAATTAATTCTTCATTTTTTTATTTATTAAATGCTAGTTACTAAACGGTAAACAACGGAAATTGTCGGGAGTTTTATTAAGCCTCTTTACAAAAGTCGGAAAATAACGGATAATGTCGGAAGGTAAAGCTTAAAATTCTAAAATAATCAGATAGGAACACTCAAGAGGTTTTCAAAGAGATTGATAATCTTGTTTTTCGTCAAACAGTAAAACACATTTACACCCTACAACTAGGCATTTTACAAAGTGTTTTTAATGGACAAAAATATGCAAAAATAGCAGAAGAGTATAAATGTTCTGAAGGTCATGCTAGAGATAAAGCCTATGAACTTTGGCACATTCTCTCAGAAGCATTAGGCGAAGATTTAAACAAATCAAATGTTCGATCAGCAATTGAAAGATTAATAATTACTAATAGTAGCAATAACTTGGTTAATTCTGGACAAATTGAAAAACTTAATTTTTGTCCCAACTCCCCTCAATATCCTGAAAACTTAGCCATGGATAATTCTGATATAATTGAAACCGAAAACTTGTTGATTGAAGAAAAATTAAAAGAAGCAAAACTAGAAACCGTTCCCAGACTGGTGCAAGTAGGGCTAACTGCTGAACAAATTGCTCAAGCCCTCGATTTACCTTTGTCATTAATTTTAGAAACTTTAAGGTAATTTCTTAATGGATAGCACAATAGTTTTTTTTCAAAATCTCACAAAGAATCGAGGCAATGTTATCCTTAATGTCTCTCGGCTTATTAGTTTATAATCTCGGTCAGGGAGAACTGAGAAATAGCTTACAGCCCTTCTCATAAAGATGAAGTATAATTTAATCTGGTATCAACGACCGAAAACTGGCTAATGTTAACCATTCCAGCGTTCCCCAACTACCTCATCACTAGGTAAAAATTCCCAAGCAGTGCCGCTCAAAACCCTTTAATTCTGAAGATAATCCTAAGATTTACCCCGAAAAAGAGCCAGAAAGGTGAGGATAGCTAGGATGGAAGTGAAAAGCAATTTTGACTCGAAATTATCCCAAGGGATCGATCGCATTTAACGAAACCCTTACCCCAACAGCATAAGACAAGAGAAGGACTTACTAAGGAGAAACCCAGCCATGAAAATCGGCGTAATCAAAGAAAGTGACCAAGGCGAGGCGCGGGTGGCGCTAGTGCCGGATACCGTCGCCCGTTTAGTCAAGGCGGGATTTGAGGTAATTGTCGAAAATGGGGCGGGAATTAGCGCTAACTTTGCCGATAGTGCCTATAGTGCCGTGGGAGCCGCCCTGAGCGAAAACAACGAATATATCTATGAAACTGCCGATATTATTCTCAAAGTCGTCCCTCCTAGCGATAGCGAGATCGATCGCCTGAAAAATGGTGGTATCCTCATCGGCTTTCTCGATCCCCTGCGTCAACCCCGGCGCATTGCCAAATTAGCCGAGCGAGGGATCACCGCTTTGAGCATGGAATTAATTCCCCGCAGTAGTCGCGCCCAGAGCATGGATGCCCTCTCCTCTCAGGCTAACCTCGCCGGTTACAAAGCGGTACTCCTCGCCGCCGTTGAGCTGCCGAAAATGTTCCCGATGATGACTACCGCCGCCGGGACGATCGCCCCTGCCAAAGTGCTGGTATTGGGGGCAGGAGTTGCCGGATTGCAAGCTTGCGCTACCGCCCGCCGTTTGGGGGCAGTGGTGGAGGCTTTTGATATTCGTCCCCAAGTCAAAGAAGAAGTGCAGAGTGTCGGGGCGAAATTTATTGAAATGCCCCTAGAAGAAGATACCGTCGCCGATAACGGTTACGCCAAAGAGGTTTCTCTTAGCACACAGGAGCGCATTTGTCAAGCCTTGGCCGAACCAATTAAGCGGGCTGATGTGGTGATCACCACCGCCCAAGTACCGGGGAAACAGGCCCCCCTGCTAGTCACCAAAGAAATGATCGCCACCATGAAACCGGGGTCGGTAATCGTTGATTTAGCGGCGGAACAGGGCGGAAATTGCGCCTACACCCAACCGGGACGAGAAATCATCGTTAATGGGGTAAAAATCGTCGGAGCCGTTAATCTTCCTGCCACAGTGGCCACCAATGCCAGCCAGATGTACGCCAAAAACCTGCAAATGCTGCTACAGCTTCTAGTCAGCAAAGACGGCAGTTTAAACCTCGATTTTGCCGATGACATCATTGATAGTGCCTGTGTCACCCACGCCGGCGAAATCCGCAACCAACGCATTAAATCCGCCCTCAGTGAACAGTTATCCGCTTTTTAGCTATCAGGATTCAGGATTCAGGAGGCAGGAGTCGGTCGTCAGGAGGCAGCTTTATTCTCCCCACACCCCACACCCCACACCCCACACCCCACACCCCACACCCCACACCCTATCCCCTATTTCTTTAACCAATGACTGCCCAACTTTTAACCGCTTTAGTGGTATTTGTCCTCGCTTCCTTTGTCGGTTTCGAGGTAATCAATAAAGTCCCTCCCACTCTCCATACACCCCTGATGTCGGGAGCGAATGCAATTTCAGGTATCGCCGTTGTCGGTGCGCTCCTCATCGCCGGAGGCACGGATTGGCACGAATTAACCGTAATTTTAGGGTTAATTGCCGTTATTTTGGCGATGGTTAACGTGGTCGGTGGTTTTGTCGTTACCGATCGAATGCTGCAAATGTTCAAGAAAAAAGAGGCTAAATCATGAATAATGCCCTTATCACAGGGATCGAGTTGTCCTATCTACTTGCCGCCATTTTATTTATCATCGGTCTTAAACAATTATCTTCCCCCGCTACCGCCCGTCAAGGCAATTTTCTGGCTGCCATCGGGATGCTAATCGCCATTATTGCCACCTTAATCAATCAAGAAATCCTCAGCTATGGTTTAATCGCCGTGGCGTTAGTGATTGGCTCGATTATCGGCCTAGTTTCGGCGCAAAAAGTCCCGATGACAGCTATGCCCCAAATGGTGGGGATTTTTAACGGTTTAGGCGGTGCTGCCAGTGCTTTAATTGCCATTGGCGAATACTGGCGTTTACTGCAAAGTGGTGAAAATATTGCCTTTGACTCGATACTGATCGCTATTTTGGGTATATTGATCGGCGGTGTCACTTTTACCGGTAGTGTCCTCGCTTTTGCCAAATTACAGGAATTAATCAGTGGCGCGCCCGTAACTTTTCCTTTCCAACAACCCTTTAACATTCTCTTGCTACTCACCTTTTTAGGGGGTAGTGTCTATCTCTTTTTTGATCCCACCTCGATCGATGTTTTCCTGACCTTGGTGGCACTTTCCCTAATTTTCGGGGCTTTATTCGTGCTTCCCATCGGCGGCGGCGATATGCCCGTGGTTATCTCCCTCTTAAACTCTTTTTCGGGACTTGCCGCCAGCGTAGTCGGTTTTATCCTGATGAATAGTATGTTGATCATCGCTGGTGCTTTGGTGGGTGCGTCGGGGATTATCCTGACTCAGATCATGTGTAAAGCCATGAATCGATCGCTGGCTAGTGTACTATTTGGGGCATTTGGTACAGGTGCTAGTGCTGGAGGCGAAGCGAGCGCCACTTCTAGCCTTGATAAATCAGTTCATGCTATTGATTCAGAAGAAGGGGCAATGATGCTCGGTTATGCGCGTTCTGTGGTGATTGTACCCGGTTACGGCATGGCGGTGGCCCAAGCACAACACGCAGTGCGAGAATTAGCTGAACAGTTGGAAAAAAATGGCGTTGAGGTTAAATATGCTATTCACCCCGTGGCGGGAAGAATGCCAGGACACATGAATGTATTACTGGCCGAAGCTAATGTTCCCTATCCGCAACTCTACGATATGGATGATATTAATCCTGAGTTTGAGCGCGTCGATGTGGCCTTAATTATTGGGGCGAATGATGTGGTTAATCCCGCTGCCCGTCACGATAAAGCTAGTCCCATTTATGGAATGCCAATTCTCGACGTGGATAAGGCACAGCACACGATCGTGATTAAGCGCAGTATGCGATCGGGTTTTGCCGGGGTAGAAAACGAATTATTCTACAATCCCAAAACCTTTATGCTCTTTGGTAGCGCTCAAGATGTGGTAGCACAATTAGTATCACAAGTCAAGGATTTGTCATAATTCTTGACAAATAGGACGGGGTGAAAACCCCGTCTTTTTTTATCTGATTTTCCAGAGTTTAAAGATAATCCAGAACCAATTCCCCTTTGCTCACTTTTTCGGTAATTAAAGTTCTGACTAACTCTAATTCTTCTAGGGTCACTTTACCATCAGACCTCATAGCTAGGGCGATTCTTTCCCTTTCCCCTTGAGTGATCACGCCATCAACACTAGCCTGTTCGATAATAGCGCGCAACTTTTCTAGTTCCTGTTGTTCTTCTGCGGTTAATTCTGCTTGATTAGGACGAGATATTTCCATAAAAATTTCTCCTTGAGTGATCGACACAAACTTGATAATTTTTTCTAAGTAGTAGAAGCCATGGCAGTTATCCCCAGTCAGGATCAGGAATTACGGACGATGCCTAATCAGTTTACACTTCATATTTGCTCGGAAACCCTCTCAACAAATACGTTTGTATTAAGAAACATTAATAAAGCTGAGAGCCTTGACTATTGCCTCTGGTCTATTCCCTTGCCTCACGGTTAACTTTAATTTTGTTCGACCACTTAGAGTTGGCGAATACATTATAGCAAATCCTGTTAAGTAGGGTCGGCTGAAAAGCGAATACAAAGTATTCTAAGCAAGGGTTTGGCAGCTCCATCATATCTGCAACTTTCTTGCAATGATGGTGAGCAGCAGAAGTTATTAAAAGAGGGCAAAGCCAATTCGCCGCTACAATAAGGTTATTTCCCAATGGTAGGGGCGCACCGCGTGCGCCCAAAATGTAATATAGATATTTCGACCAAATTGAGCCGCAGCCAATTTAATCTAATTCCACCCGCAAGGCTCGCAATTTTGCCTCTAGCATTTGCCCTCGTTGTTCAGCAATTTCTGCCCGTTTTTGCACTTGCTTGAGTTTCTTTCCTCACTCTACAAAAGTCAAAAATACCTCGCCATCCGGTTGATAAATCTGACAATCTTCTGGGGATAACTGAAAGCGAATCCCCAAAAGAGGACTAACCCAATTATCGGCTCTTCGTTACTTGTTATGGTTCGATAGGGGGGCATAAATCGACTAAATCCTTATCTGGCAAGAGACTTAATTGATTAGTTCGCTCTAGATAAAAAACAATTGACAAAAATCGCTAAATGCTTTTCTATATATAGCGGTGTGCAGTCGTATGAGGTACAGTGTCACGAGCTATAAACCATGCTAGGCAAAGCTTGGTTTGTATCTCACTCAAGCGCTTACCGCTATAAGGGTTCCATCCCTTATAATCCCCGTCCATTGCATAACACCAACCGAAGAGCCCAATTATCCATCACCTCGATAACTTCTAGGTTAGACTTCCTCGCTTGCCAACCGCTAAGATGATTGTGAACGGGATCATAAAGATAGTATTCCAAGACCCCGTATTTCTCATAGATATCTAACTTTTTGATCATTTCTTTTAAAGTTCTTTCAGTAGTAAGAAGATCAAAAACTACTTGGGGATAGAAGCTGCCCAGTTCCTTGCCACTGTCAAAAAACACCATTAGATCGGGGTTAAGCTGAATAGTTGCCTTGTCTATCAAAGCAGACCGGGGAACAGTAGCGGCGATCAACACATCCTCTCGATCGGCGAATAATAACTTGAGATTATCTTCTATAATCCCTATCCAGTTACACTTTTTAGAGTCAGCTATCTGAGGGGGATTATTGGGGGAGATAACTTGGCTAGAAAGGTTGTCAAGCATATCGATCAGGGAGAAAATTATAACTATTTGTCTAGTGATTCAAAAATAGAGGGTCTTGACCCCAACATTTTTAGATATTGATTTTAGCGCCAGCTAGACCTTGATTCTTGGCAGCGAGCCAGTAAACCTGAATAAATGATCGATGATAACTGATAGAGCTTACAGTATAGTGATTAATAGAAGCAATTTGCAAAGAATTATCGAGATAAAGAATGGATATTCGATCGACTGACACCTCGCTCCTTACTTGGACAGGAGATACTTTAGCCCTAGGTTTACCAGAAGGAACCATCGAGATTGCAGGAGAATTGGCAGAATTAAACGATAAACTAGGGGGAAACCTAGGTGATCTCATCTCCGAGACGGAATTCGAGGGAAAATTAGGCAGCAGTGCGGCGACTCGTCTAGGTGGTGGTCCGATTCGCAAATTAATCCTGGTGGGATTGGGAAAAACTGCCGATTTCGACCTGCAAACCCTGCGTCTAGCGGCTGCTGCGATCGCTCGTCTGGCCAAACAACAAAAAAGCCAAGCTCTGGCCATCAGTTTACCAGTAGTTGGCGATCAGTCCGCCACTGCCGGAGCAATCACGGAAGGGCTGCTGCTGGCCAATCATCAGGATACCCGCTTCAAGTCCACTAAGGAGGAAAAAGGAGCCAAATTAGCAACCGTCGAGTTATTGGGTTTAGGAGAGCAAACATCTGCGATCGCCAAAGCCGAGCAAATCTGTTCCGGGGTGATTCTGGCCAGAGAATTAGTCAATGCTCCCGCTAACACCGTTACCCCCCTAACCATGGCAGAAACCGCCGAGCAAATTGCCGCCGAATACGGATTAAGTCTCAAAATTCTGGAACAGGAAGAATGCGAAAGCTTGGGTATGGGAGCCTTCCTAGGAGTGGCCAAAGCCTCGGATATTCCCCCGAAATTCCTTCATTTAATCTATAAACCCCAAGGAACCCCGAAACGTAAACTAGCAATCGTCGGCAAAAGTTTAACCTTTGATTCCGGCGGTTTGAATATTAAAGGGGCCGGCAGTGGCATCGAAACCATGAAAATGGATATGGGGGGTGGTGCCGCCACCCTAGGCGCAGCCAAGGCGATCGCCCAATTACAGCCAGAAGTGGAAGTACACTTTATCTGTCCGGCTACAGAAAATATGATTAGTGGTCGCGCTATGCACCCTGGGGACATTTTAACCGCTTCTAATGGCAAAACTATTGAAGTCAATAACACCGATGCCGAGGGACGATTAACCCTGGCCGATGGCTTGGTTTTTGCGGAAAAATTAGAGGTGGATGCGATCGTGGATCTAGCCACTTTAACCGGGGCCTGTGTCATCGCTTTGGGGGACGATATCGCCGGTTTATGGAGTAGCGATGAGAGTCTCACTGTTCAACTCCAAGAGGCCGCTAAATTAGCCGGCGAAAAATTCTGGCCAATGCCCCTAGAAGAAAAATATTTCGAGGGGATGAAGTCTCAAATTGCCGATATGAAAAACACCGGCCCGCGCCCCGGCGGTTCCATTACAGCCGCTTTATTTTTGAAGCAATTCATTAATAATACTCCCTGGCTCCACCTAGATATCGCAGGACCGGTCTGGTCCGATAAAGAAAATGGCGTTAATAATTCCGGGGCCACCGGTTTTCCCGTCCGCACTCTAGTTAATTGGGTAATGGCCAATAATTAAGTTATCGGTAAGCAGTAAGCGGTATTAGGTGAGGAGTATTTTCACTGTTTACTGTTTACCGATCCCTGAAAAATCTGCCCCACCCCTCACCCCTATCTCAAGGTCGCGCGTCACACACCCTTTAAAAAGGGTGCGGGGTACAGGACCTTAAAGCCGTCCCCAAAGAAACAAAAGCACTTAGCGTTACCCGGTTTGGGTTTTTTTGT
>NZ_JAPZQJ010000411.1:0-6593 GCF_027530405.1 Microcystis sp. LE19-41.2A
CATGTTTCGAGTTATTCCAGCGGCCATAGGGGTCTATATTCCCCGTCAGGAAACACAATCTTAAAACTAACGAAAAGGAGGAGAATACAATAAACCCCCCTTTGTCCAAAGATTATTTAAACCTCGATCGAGTTGTAGGGGTTTACCGATTTCCCGCTCATAAATTTCACCGTAATTACCCACCTGTTTTAAGACTCTTTGGGCAAAATCATTGGGTAAACCCATATCTTCGCCTAACTTCTCATCAATACCCAAAAAGCGCCGAATACTGGGGTCTTTGCTATCGGCAAAAGTGCCAATATTTTGGGAGTTAATCCCAAATTCTTCCCCTTGAATTAAACTAAAAACGATCGAGCGGACGGCATTCGACCAAGCGGGATCACCATCGGCCACGGCCGGGGCCAAAGGTTCCTTAGATATTACCACTTCTAATAATTGATGATCCTGCGGTCGGGGAAAAACCGAGCGCCGGGCCACCAATTGGGAGCGATCGGAAGTGACAGCCTGACAACGCCCCGCCTGATAAGCTGTATATAAAGCCTCCACATCATCGGAAACGATCGGTTTATAACCTTGCACTGCCGCTTTTGCCATGGCATCGGCCAGATTTTGTTCTGTGGTGGTTCCCGATAGCACACAAATGGACTTTCCGCTTAAATCTTCTAATTTCTTAATATTACTGGCTTTCGTGGCCATGATTCCCTGACCATCATAGAAAACCGGGGTGATAAACTCCATCCCCAGAGCGGTATCCCGGTTAATCGTCCAGGTGGTGTTGCGACTGAGGATATCCACTTCTCCCGTCTGTACGGCAGTAAATCTCTCTTGGGGGCTAAGTTTACGATATTCGACTTTGGAGGGATCATCAAAGAGAGCAGCCGCAATAGCTCGGCAAATTTGCACATCTAAGCCCGAATATTCGCCTTTTTCATTAACAAAGCTAAACCCAGGCACTTCTCCGTTAATGCCACAAATTAACTTACCGCGATTTTTCACCGTTTGCAAGCGGTCAGCACTGGGACTATTTGCAGTGTTAGAACTAGAATTCGGTTGATTTTCCGTCCCACAGGCAGTAATTAGCAGTAACAGCAGGGACAATGCACAAAAACGCCACTTTAGCATAGATATTCTCTGAAAAATTTTTTTAGTCACTTAACTTTAGCTGAAAGACCAGAGCAAGCTTAACAGTATAGCTACGATCGCACCGATAACCGTATTGATCACATTGACCAATTCATTAGTTAACCACAGAAAGCGAGTTTGTAGAGTAGCTCCGATGAGACTTTCGATATTGGTGGCGATAAATGCCGCAATTACGCACCATAACACACCAAGAAGATCGATCGCACCGATAGCCCATGCTAACAGGGAAATAGCCGTGGCTGCCAACAAACCAGCGATCGTTCCTTCTAAACTAACAGCACCTTCTGTTCCCCGGGGGACGGATTTAAAATTAGTGATTAGATAAGTAGTTTTACCATAAGCTTTGCCCACCTCACTGGCAGTAGTATCGGCTAATTTGGTGCTAAAACTAGCCACATAAGCGAGTATTAAGAGGTAATCCCAGGGAGAAGCGGCAAAAAGACTTAGGATAGCGCAAATTGCCCCCGCTAAAGCGGAACCCCAGACATTTTCAGGACCGCGCACCCCCGCTCTTTTTTCGGCAATTCCCTCCGCTTCCTTGCGTGCTAAACCGATGCGGGTGACAGTAGAACCGACGAGGAAATAGAATAAAACAATTAGATAACCGCGCCATCCCAAGCTTCCCCAGACAATCACCCCTAAAACCCAAGCATGGAGATAACCCATCCGAGTTAAGAGCTTTTTTGGGGCAATCCAGGCGATTCCGAGGAGGACGGTATTGAGAAGAACAGCGACGAGCCAAGGATTAGTTAACATAGTATCTGGGCAAGTTTACATCCCCCATTGTATCGATCGAGTTCATGAAAACTAATCAACCTTATCAACCTCTTTTACTGCGAATTCTGCACGGATTCACGGGAATTGCCCTCATTGCCGCCATGGTTACGGCCTATTGGACCTATGATACTTTTGACGGTCGTTGGTTAAAACTGCCCTTACCGGAATATCAAGAAATTGAAAGTATTCATGGCACTTTTGGCCTCTATACTCTGATTATTTTTCCCGTTTTTGCTATCTATGCTTTTCGTCGGGGCAACAAAAGATTAATTCAAAGTGATTCTCTTAACAAATTAACCCAATTTGGTAAGCCGATTTGGTGGTATAGTCTCCATCGTTTAGTCAATACTTTGACTCTTTTTGCCATAACTTTTGCCTTGTATAGTGGTCGGATGATGGATTCCAAATGGCTACCGGAAGGGGAATTAAATCACTTTTGGTATTATGCCCATTTGCTCAGTTGGTTAATTATGGCAGTATGTCTGATCCTGCACCTGCTCATGACTGCTAAAGTGGGAGGGGTTCCCCTGTTATTATCTATCCTTAAATGGCATTTTCGTGAACAAGATAGCCCGAAATTATGGTTATCTCAATTACGTCAATGGGGGTTAGGTTTGCGTCTAGCCAATACTTGGCAGTGGCTACAATCTCTTAACTTATATAAAATTTTAGAAATTGTTGTTTTACTGGCTATTATAGCAGCTTGGATTATTCCCAAGTTTGACTAAGCTGTACTGTATTTAAACTGCGTATTGGGAATTTTAGTACAAATGCTCAAATTCCCTGATCCCACCTCTCCTATACCTTTTGAACAGGATTTAGTATGATTTATTGACCCCGACGAGCGAGAATAATCATCGTCTTCGCTAAGGGAGCAATACGACCAATACGATAGACTTTCTCTAACGATAAATTAGCTTCTGTTAACAGTTTTGTGATAGTTTTGACAGACCAAAATTTAATATGTCCGTGATCCCAAAGAGCGGTAAAATGCTCGTCCATCTTACCCGTAGCCGCCAGGGCCAAATTTTTGAGATAACCATGATAGGGAGTGGATATCAGCGCATATCCTCCCGGTTGCAGCAGATTATAAACGGTCTTAGCGTAATCGCGCGGGGCATAGACGTGTTCTACCACTTCCAAACTAATTAGCAGCGGAAAAGTACCAAATTTACTAGCCAGATCATCATAGGCGGAGCCAACGTATAGATCAAGTTCAGGATAGGCTTTTTTTGCCTCTGCTATCCCCGATTCGGAAGGATCGCAGCCACTGACTTGAAATCCTTTTTCTGATAACCAATTAGCGATCGAACCGTTGCCACAACCGAGATCAAAAATACGCTTTTCAGGAGGAGCAAGATCGGCAAAAATCTGACTCAGAGAGGGTAGCAAATAAGCGTGGGCAGTCCCACAGCAAGAATTTTGATAATGATAATAATCTGACATATTTTAAGATAGTTAATATGTAAGTATTTCCCGTGGCAGCACCACTACTGTCGAAAGGTAATACAGAAAGTAACTTTTGTCAAGGGTTTAGTGAAATTTATTGTCACATCCCATTGATACGATATACCATAGTATTTTATGAATATATTGCATATACTATTGTCAATGTACATCTTGCAAAAATCAAAAACCTTCCCTTAGACGAGAAGTCGCCGAGCCATTATTCTCCTAGTTAGAAGTCGTAAACTTAACATTAATAGCTGACTTCTGTTATCAGAAAACTTTAACAACTACCAAAGCGGATCGGAGTATAAATGAACGGTTAAAGAATCTCGATCGCTGGGGATACCAGTAATACAACTACAAATTTGAGTACCATCATCTAATTCTACCTCACAGGCGTGACAGGAACCCATTAAACAGCCGGTAGGAATTTCAATCCCTGCTTTTTTGGCCACATCTAATAATAGTTCTCCAGTTTCCGCTTCTATGATAAGATCATCGGGTAAAAAACGCACTGCAATAGTCATAATTTCTCCTTACAAATGAGCAAAAATAGGTGTAAGATTTAAATGTTCTTCCACTAAATTAGCCATAGCATCTAGGGTTATTTCTCTTTGTTCACTATAGTTAGCAATTCCCGTAGGCAAAGATAATAAACCGCGACGCTGACGCAGATGATTTAGCCAAGTTCTTCGCCAAGAACCATTATCAAAGATACCATGTAAATAACAGCCCCAAATTGACAGAGAATCATTGACAATTCCCAGACTAGCATCTTCCTCGAACATTTTTTGATAACCTGATTCACTTTCCCATTGGCTTATTCCCTGGTGAATTTCGTATCCCATTACCGGTAAACCAGCTTGGGGATAATTAGATAAAACTTGTCGTTGACGGGTAATTTTTTCCGCAGTAATTACCGTTTTTAACGGCAGTAAATTTAAGCCAGCTGCCTCACTATCGGGACCTTCTCGATGTTCAGGATCCAGGATTAATCGCCCTAACATTTGCAAACCACCACAGATGCCAAAGATAATACCTCCCCTTTGGTGATAGGCTTGTAATTGATTAGCCATACCACTTTGATTAAGAGCAATTAAATCAGCAACAGTGGTTTTAGAGCCGGGGATAATTACCCCATCGGGATCACCTAAAGATTCCTGTAATTCTAGATAACGTACATTGACCGTTGCTTCGCCACAGAGAGGGTCAAAATCAGTAAAATTAGCGATATGAGGCAGACGAATGACACTGATATTTAGTTCAGCTTTGGGTTTTTGGGCGGGGCGATCGAGTAAACTGAGAGAATCCTCGGCACTCAAAAAGATATCACTATAGGGAAGAACTCCTAACACAGGAATTTTTGTATAATCTTCTAGCCAAGTAATCCCCGAATCTAAGAGGGATTTTTGTCCGCGAAATTTATTGATCACAATACCTTTAATTAAAGCTCTTTCCTCCGGTTCTAATAATTCTAACGTACCGACGACGTGAGCAAAAGCCCCCCCGCGATCAATATCCACCACTAAAATAGTAGCGGCATCGAGATATTTAGCCACCCGCATATTAGTTAAATCCCGATGTTTGAGATTTATTTCCGCCGGACTTCCCGCACCTTCACAGACAACTAGATCAAATTCTGTTGATAATTTAGCTAAAGATTCTTTAATTGCTTGCCAACCTTGCTCAAAATAATTCTGATAATAATCCACTGCCGTGGTGACACCAACAGCCTTACCTTTAATAATCACCTGAGAGGTCATATTTCCCTGGGGTTTTAATAAAATTGGGTTCATTTCTACCCGGGGAATTGTCCCCGCGGCCCATGCTTGCACCGCCTGGGCGTGACCCATTTCTCCCCCTCCGGCGGTAACATAGGCATTAAGGGCCATATTCTGACCTTTAAAGGGTGTTACCTGCCAACCTTTCCGGTTGAATAAACGACATAAAGCCGCAGTTAAAAAAGATTTACCCGCGTGGGATGTTGTCCCCACTACCATAATTGCTTTCATCTAGTTTTTTGGGTTGAGTATTGAATTTTTATGAATTAGGAATTAGGAATTATGAATTGGGAAGTGGGGAGATGGGGAGATGGGGAGATGGGGAGATGGGGAAGTGGGGTGTGGGGTGTGGGGTGTGGGGTGTAGGGTGTGGGAATTGGGGAAGTGGGGAAGTGGGGAAGTGGGGTGTCGGGTGTGGGGTGTGGGGTGTGGGGAGAATAAATAAAATAATCTCCTATCTCCTGACTCCTGACGACCGACTCGGAGAATCCTGACTCCTGACGACCGACTCCCGACTCCTCACCTTAACAGCATTAAAAAGAAAACCAACGTTGCAGAGTATTTAAAAATCTTTGCCAGAAAGTGGGTTGAGGGAAAAAGTCCCCTTGGGGTTGCCATTTTTCTATTAATTTCCTCCCCAAAGGAGTGAGACGAAAACTATCGGTTATCCCCTGTCCATCTACTTCGCGCCGCAAAATTCCCACCTTAATCAACCAGAGAAGATAGCTTTCCGCTGCCGCTTCCGTCAGCAGTCTGGAAGTATAACCTTTCTCTAAACCCCCAGCACCCGGAATGCTTAAAAGTGATACACTTTGCTCCAGCATAGCCGCAAATAAGGTGACACGGAAAGGAGAACAACAGAGGGCGCGTTCGGCCCGGTTGATGGTAGCATCAGGATAATTGATGGCGGTAACGGTGGCAGTCGATAGGCTCATAGATTCCGGTCATCGAAAAATTTGGGTCTGAAACCCCGTCGTTCTACGACGGCTTTACTGTTAAATATTAGCACATTTACGAAATATATGCTAAAATGTGAGACATGGAAAAAGCCTATTCGTTTCGATTTTACCCCACACCCGAACAAGAGTCGCTATTGCGGCGCACATTGGGCTGTGTAAGATTAGTTTACAACAAAGCTCTCCACGAACGAACACAAGCATGGTACGAAAGACAAGAAAGAGTAGGCTACGCTCAAACTTCTTCAATGTTGACCGATTGGAAAAAGCAAGAAGAATTAGACTTTCTCAATGAGGTAAGCTGTGTACCTTTACAACAAGGGTTAAGACATTTACAAACAGCTTTCACTAACTTCTTTGCTGGTCGTACTAAGTATCCTAACTTTAAGAAAAAACATCAGGGAGGAAGTGCCGAATTTACCAAATCAGCCTTTAAATTTAAAGACAAACAAATCTATTTAGCCAAATGCACAGAACCTTTACCTAT
>NZ_JAPZQJ010000678.1:0-1388 GCF_027530405.1 Microcystis sp. LE19-41.2A
AAATCTAAAAACCTTGTTGGATAAGACTTTTAGACTTTTTTGACCTCAAAAAGTGCCAGCCATTGGAGGGATCGGGGCGAAAATTCCTGGACTTTTTCCCTGAAAATTAGGTAATTGACCGTCTGAAAATGGGTAAAACCCCACACCCTGCCCCCACGAAAAACTTTTTGCCGCAAACCCTACTTAAATGCGTCTTAGCTTACAATCGATACAAAATATCAACGACTAGGATTAAATGGCTACTCATATTGTTACTGGTGTCGCGGGTTTTATCGGTTCTAACTTGGCAGAAAAGCTTTTAGAACAAGGAGATCAGGTGATCGGGATCGATCAATTTAACGATTATTACGACCCCAGTTTAAAGCGCAAAAATGCCCATATTCTAGCCAAATATCCCGAATTTAAGTTAATCGAAGCGGATATACAAGCCCTCGACTGGCGACAACTGTTGCAAGGAGTAGAAGTATTATTCCATCAGGCAGCCCAAGCAGGAGTCAGAGCAAGCTGGGGTGATGGATTTCGTCAATATACCGAAAGGAATATAAATGCTACTCAAATTATTCTTGAGGCCGCTAAGGAAACCCCGTCTTTACAACGGATGGTTTTTGCTTCCACTTCCTCGGTGTATGGCAATGCGGAAACGATGCCGACTCCCGAAACCCTTTGTCCCCAACCAGTTTCACCCTACGGCATCACCAAATTAGCGGCAGAAAGACTCTGTTGGCTATATCACCAGAATTTTAACGTTCCCGTCACTGCCTTACGTTATTTCACCGTTTATGGACCGCGGCAACGTCCCGATATGGCTTTCCATAAGTTTTTTCAATCAGCGATCGCAGATAAAGCCATCGGCATCTACGGGGATGGCAAACAAACCCGCGATTTTACCTTTATTAGCGATGCTGTAGCCGCTAATTTAGCCGCTGCCGTCGTACCGGAAGCGGTGGGGGAGGTGTTTAATATTGGTGGTGGTAGTCGCGTGGTTTTGTTGGATGTCTTGGATACTATGGAAAAAGTCATTGGTAAACCGATCGAGCGATCGCATCAAGGATTGGCCCGGGGAGATGCCCGTCACACCGCCGCCGATGTCACCAAAGCCCGTACTATTCTAGGTTATAATCCCCAAGTTTCTTTAGCCGAAGGATTAGCCCAAGAATGGCAGTGGATTCAGGAATTATATTGTTAACGGGGGCAATATCCTTAATAATCAAAAAATCTCCCTTTTACAGGGAGATTTTGGGCAATATCTAGGGTTTGCTGAATAATGGTAAAACCCTTTTAAAATAAAGCTTTTGACCTGTTAAAGTCCGATGTTCATGCTGCGAAAATAGGATTGGGACGTTCAAAAACCTTGCATTATCCTTCTTGTAGTACATCGCTTGGTACAA
>NZ_JAPZQJ010000474.1:0-6483 GCF_027530405.1 Microcystis sp. LE19-41.2A
TCTTAGTCGTTTTAATCGTTTCTTTAACGGTTTCGGTGCGTCTATCTTTTCTCCTGTTGAGAGGGTAGCAAAGGTAGCAATCCCTAGATCAATTCCCACTGACTCCCCATTATTGGGAAGTATTTCGGACTGAATCTCGACAACAAAGCTGAGAAAATAGCGATCCGCCGCATCTTTAATCACGGTGACGCTAGAAGGTTTAGAAGGTAATGGACGACTCCAAACTATTCTTAGATCACCGATTTTCGCTAAAGTAACGCAGTGTTGGTTAACGGTAAAACCATTGTCAGTAAATCTTGCTGATTGCTTAGATTTACGCTTCTTAAATTGAGGAGGTTTGACTTTTCTTCCTTTTCTCTCTCCCTTGCAAGATGCAAAGAAGTTAGAGTAAGCAGTCTCTAAGTCTCTCAAAGACTGCTGTAAAGGGATAGAAGAAACCTCGGTTAACCACTGCTTTTTTTCTGTTTTTTTGATTTGAGTTAGTCTTTTAGATAACTCGGTATATTTTGGCTTTTTCTCCCCTTGTCGATAGAGTTCTTGGCAGTAGGCTAAGGTATCGTTCCAGACAACACGCACACACCCGAACAACTGAGACAAAAGCCTCTTTTGTTGGTCTGTTGGGTAAATACGGTATTGATACCTCGCTTTCATTGGGTTAAGATGTGTGTGTCTGTACTCTATTCTAACTAGGTCTGTTAATAATGTCAAGTCAGTTGCGAAGAGAAAGAAACTCTGTTTCCGATTTAAAGATACACTTGGTCTGTGTGACAAAATACAGAAGTAAGGTTTTTACTGGTAAAAGTCTGACTTTAGTTGAAAAGTCTTTTAGGGAAGTTGCGGGAAAAATGAATTTTCAGATATTGGAATTTAACGGGGAGTCTAATCATATACACGCATTGATTGAATACCCGCCAAAACTATCTATTTCCGTAATGGTCAATTCTTTAAAGGGAGTCTCTAGTCGTAGGTATGGACAAGCTGGTTATCCTAAACCGCACGGGAAAGACGCTCTTTGGTCGCCCAGTTATTTTGTATCTTCTGTAGGAGGTGCGCCACTGGAAGTTCTTAAGTGCTACATTGAAAATCAGGAAAAGCCGTCGTAAAACGACGGGGTTTTAACCCAAATTTTCGATAAATTTCTGGCTGTAGTATATGCCTTGTTGTTGCATCGTTTCTATGTAAGGTTTGACTGCAGCGATCTTTCCCAACTGTTTTGCTTTAATTAAAATACCGATCGAACCTGTAATTGGAATATTGAGAGATTTACACACCTGACGAGCAGCTAATTCATCGATAAGCACTAAAGAGGCTTTTTGTTCTAGTGCAAGGACGATGACTTCTGATTCTCCTCGATCTAGAGTCGGTAATAGTAAGGAAACCTGCTGTTGAGAGGCGATTTCTCGGACAGAAATCCACTGTTCTCGTAATAGATCGATCGAGCCAGTTTTGTCCTGATCGTAAGTGCTGATTTCAAGAGCTACTGCCTTAGGAATAACGATGCTTTTAACTATTTCTTGTAAAAGACCGAGTTGACCAATTCGCGCAAAAGCGATGAGGGGAGTAGCGTTACTTACAATCATCAGGCTCCAGTTTTTCTATTCCCTTTAATTCAACCGCTAACGCCGATTCGTCATAATCAAACAATACAATCCCTTTTTTAGACAAAATATCCATAAATTCTAGGCGATTAATTCTCGCTAATTCCGCCGCTTTTCCTAAAGAAAGTCGCTTTTCTTGAAAATAATAAATAGCGGCCAGAAGTTTAATTTCTTGACCGAGTTCATCAATTCCTATTTTTAAAGCGGCAAGAACATCGGGAGAAAATTCTAGATTTAATATTTCATTTTTCATTCTAAGTACCTAGTTAAAAATAAAGTTAACTTTAGAGACAAGGGAACTCCGGAACAGGGAACAGAAGGGTTTCTGACTTTTTTTAAGATGTCTCTTAATTATTACAGCTTACAGCGTTTCTCATAAAGATGAAGTATAATCTGATTTGGCATCGTCTCCTGACTCCTGATTGAGGTGATTAAACCGCACAGTGCGCTATTATAGCAGCGGGCAGAAGGCAGAAGGAAAATCCTTGCCAGAACTGAATTTTAGCGATTTAGGTTGTCCTAACCAACTCGTTCTCTGCTATAAGTCTTATTAAGGGGGTGTTAGACCGATGCAGGTGAGATAGTGGCAGCAATTCTCATTTTGAAACGATTTTGCCTTGTTTCAGCGATCTAGAGATTCGTTAAGAATTATTAACCCCTCTAGATGCAAGGGTTTTGATGTCATGAAACCTTAAAATGAGAATTGCTGATAATACCTCCCATCGACTCTACCCACTTTATATCCATTTTGTCCTTAATATCCTGCAAGAAGGACAACATATAGCTTTAATGAAGCATTTTCTTAAACCTTTTTCCCCCGGAGAAGATCGTTTCGCTAATATCGAAACCACTAAAGCTGAGAACGGTGGGCCGATTTTGGCCGAAGCGCTCGCTTATCTGGAATGTCGGGTGGGACAACGAATGGAGTGCGGTGATCATTGGTTGATTTATGCGATCGCAGAAAAAGGTAAGGTTTTACACCAAGGTTTAACCGCCATCCATCATCGCAAATCTGGCAGTTATTATTAATTTGTTGTTATGATCATTTCAGGGGGTGTGTTAAGGCAAAATAACGCACCCTGATTTATCAGAAAATAAATTCTTATGAAAAGTATTGTTTTAATTGTTGGCTTTGAAACCTTTAACACCAATTTATATCGGCAATCGGGCCTGTTGGCTAGTTCTAAATGTCCCGATTTAGAAGTAAAAGTATTTAGCGATAAATCCTTGACTAGCGAACCGGAAATAGTCGAGCAAGCTTTAGCCAATGCCGACGTTTTTTTTGCTAGTTTGATCTTCGATTACGATCAAGTTACTTGGCTGCGGCAACGAGCGGCACAGATTCCGATTCGCTTAGTTTTTGAGTCTGCTTTAGAGTTAATGAGTTTAACCCGTTTGGGAGAATTTGCCATCGGGGATAAACCAAAAGGAATGCCAAAACCAATTCAATTTATCTTGAGTAAATTTTCCAGTGGCAAGGAAGAAGATAAGTTAGCTGGTTATCTCAGTTTCCTTAAAACTGGCCCGAAACTGCTGAAATTTATTCCCGCTAAAAAAGTTCAAGATTTGCGTAATTGGTTAATTATTTACGGTTATTGGAATGCGGGAGGAACTGAAAATGTTGCCGCTATGTGTTGGGTAATTGCCCAAAAATATCTAGGATTAAAAGTACAGGAAATACCCGAAGTCATCGAAACTCCCAATAAGGGACTATTACACCCCGATTATCAGGGTTATTTTCTCACTCCCCAAGAATATTTAGCTTGGTATAAAAAAAATAAATCTCTTGATAAACCAGTGGTGGCACTGCTGCTTTATCGGAAGCACGTTATCAGTAAATTGCCCTATATTAATCAATTAATCCGTCATTTTGAAACGGCTAATTTAATTCCCCTACCCGTGTTTATTAACGGAGTGGAAGGCCATACAATTGTTCGGGATTGGTTAACCACAGACTACGAAATTCAGCAAAGAAAAAAAGGAATCATTGAAACTCCTTCTTTAAGTGAAGATGCGGTGACAGTAGATGCAATTGTCTCGACGATTGGCTTTCCTTTGGTGGGGGGTCCTGCGGGTTCTATGGAAGCAGGAAGACAGGTAGAAGTGGCTAAACGAATTCTGTCCGCTAAAAATATTCCTTATCTTATCGCTGCCCCTTTATTGATTCAAGATATTTATTCTTGGACAAGACAGGGAATCGGTGGTTTACAGAGTGTGGTTCTATACGCTTTACCGGAATTAGATGGAGCAATTGATACGATTCCTCTGGGGGGATTAGTGGGAGAAACTATCTATTTAATCCCCGAAAGATTACAGCGTTTAACTGGACGTTTAAATAGTTGGATTAAGTTACATAAAACACCTCCGCAAGAACGCAAAATAGCCATCATTCTCTATGGATTTCCCCCGGGTTATGGGGCAGTTGGTACGGCAGCTTTATTAAATGTTCCCCGGAGTTTAGTTAAGTTTTTACAAGCTTTACAAGCGCAGGGTTATAATCTGGGAACGATTCCCGAAGACGGGGAAGAAATTATTCAAAAAGTTAAATTTGCCGATGATGAAAATCTCTCTAAACAAAATCGTTTATCGATAGAAACTTTAGAAAATTGGCTAGGTTATCTATTAACTTCTCGCATTGAAAAACACTGGAAATCTCTGAAAGATGCGGGAATAAAAACTGTTGGCAACCAGTATCATTTAGGGGGAATTGAGTTAGGTAATATCTGGATTGGAGTGCAACCACCTTTAGGAATTGCTGGGGATCCGATGCGGTTAATGTTTGAAAAAGATTTAACTCCTCACCCTCAGTATGCAGCCTTTTATCAGTGGTTACAAAAAGATTTTAAGACCGATGCGATCATTCATTTTGGTATGCACGGAACTGTCGAATGGCTGCCCGGTTCACCCCTAGGAAATACTGGTTATTCTTGGTCAGATATTTTATTAGGAGATTTACCGAATTTATATATTTATGCCGCTAATAATCCCTCGGAATCTATCCTAGCTAAACGTCGCGGTTATGGGGTGTTAATTTCCCATAATGTGCCTCCCTACGGACGAGCGGGATTATATAAAGAATTGATGATTTTACGAGATTTGATTGCCGAGTTTCGAGAAAATCCTGAGAAAAATTACGCTTTAAGAGATAGTATCCTCCAAAAGATTATTGATACAGGTATCGCTAAAGATTGTCCTTTTCTGGAAGCAGAAAAACAGGGAATAGAATTCACTTTAGAAAATGCCAAATTATTTAGCCGCTATGCACTAACCGATTATTTTGTCAAGGTGTATAATTACCTACAAATCGTCGAACAAAGACTATTTTCTTCGGGTTTACACACCCTAGGAACTGCTCCCAATCAGGAAGAATTAAAAGGTTATCTTGACGCTTATTTCACCGATTTATCTGAGCGAGAATTTCAGCAAATTATCGCTGACGAAGCAACCAATGAAAAGCTTAAAGAAGGCATTGCTATTAAAAATTTATTAGGACAAAATAGCGAAGAGTTAACTAATCTTTTGCGGGGATTAAATGGCGAATATGTACCCCCGGCACCGGGGGGTGATTTACTCCGGGATGGTGCGGGAGTTTTGCCCACAGGACGCAATATACACGCTTTAGACCCCTACCGGATGCCTTCCCCCGCAGCCTACACTCGCGGACGAGAAATCGCCAAAAAACTGCTACAACAAAACTTAACCGAAAAAGGAAAATATCCCGAAACTGTAGCAGTTTTACTCTGGGGATTAGATGTGATTAAAACTAAGGGTGAATCCCTGGGTATTCTCTTAGAATTAGTCGGTGCTGAACCAGTCAAAGAGGGAACAGGAAGAATTGTCAGGTATGAATTAAAACCTCTAGGGGAAATTGGACACCCGCGCATCGATATTTTGGCTAATTTATCGGGAATTTTTCGAGATACTTTTATCAATATTATCGAGTTATTGGATGATTTAATGCAGCGGGCAGCCGAGATAGAAGAATCGGAAAATGATAATTATATCCGTAAGCACTATTTAGCCTTAAAAAGTCAAGGAATTGACAATGCCAGTGCTCGTTTATTTTCCAATCCTGCCGGGGATTTTGGCTCTTTAGTTAATGACCAAGTAGTGGAGGGAAATTGGGACAATGACAACGAATTAGCGAAAACTTGGGAAAAGCGTAATGTTTTTAGTTATGGTCGTCAAGATAAGGGACAAGCGCGACCAGAAGTGCTACAACAGTTATTAAAAACCAGTGAAAGTATTATCCAAGAAATTGACTCGGTAGAATACGGTTTAACCGATATTCAGGAATACTACGGCAATACAGGAGGATTAAAATTAGCCGCAGAAAAACAAAGCGGTCAACGGGTGATGACGAGTTTTGTCGAGAGTTTTTCCAATGATACAACTCCCCGCAAATTAGAGGAGGTTTTGCGCTTAGAATACCGCAGTAAATTACTCAATCCTAAATGGGCCAATGCCATGGTTAATCAAGGTTCCGGTGGGGCCTACGAAATCTCCCAAAGAATGACCGCTTTAATTGGTTGGGGCGGTACGGCTAATTTTAGTGACGATTGGGTGTATGATCAGGCAGCCGATACCTACGCTTTTGATGCAGAAATGGCGGAAAAATTGCGTCAAGCTAATCCCGAAGCTTTCCGTAATATTGTCGGTAGAATGTTAGAAGCACAGGGTCGCGGTTTTTGGCAAGCAGACCCCGACAAATTAGAGAAATTACAGGAATTATATCAATTGACCGATGAAAAATTAGAAGGGGTTACTTAGGTTTTTTAGGCTGCATCTCATTTTTGTCAATCTACCAAGTTGGGATTTTTACGGGGACACTCTCGGCTAAAATCGGTCATTACTTCCGATTTTACCACTCAATCCAAGCCTTTGG
>NZ_JAPZQJ010000519.1:0-4624 GCF_027530405.1 Microcystis sp. LE19-41.2A
GAAGGTTACATGATATCAGCGAGACTTGGAAACTATCTCATCAAATTAGTTCCCCCATAGAACCCCCTTGAGCCATCTGGCACACTTTTCTCTTTTTGTCAAATTTTATGTTAAGAAAGATGTGACTAATGGATAGATCAAGGGGGGATCAAGGGGGGATTAAAGGCAAAATCCATTTTTAATTTAATTATAACCAGCTACTTATCTAGAGTAGAGTGATTCCGTATTTCTCTCCAGCCAGATAGTTATACCACTAAATAGTACAAAAGTCTAGAGATTCTGTTAAGTCCCATTAATCGGGCGGCGTGGCAGCATCGAAGCTTACTGCTATAATTACTTACGGACAAAGATAATAAATAAAATTTATGGGCGACTTTTTTGATAACGTGAGCCGTTACCCCCGCTATCTGATTAGCTTTAGTTTAGGGATTTTCTTCGCCTTTTTCGGCTGGTTGGCCCCTTTATTAAAAAATCCCCTCACAGCGATCGCACTTGTGGGCTTTCTGGGGGGAACTTTCGCCTTTCTTTATTTCACCCTCAAAGCCATGCTCGGATTAGCTTGATACAATGGTAAGGGTTTCGCTGTTTTTAGGGGACGAAAATTATGGCTAACGACCGTCGAGTATCTCGCGTGTCCTCGCTAATTAAGCGCGAGGTCAGCCAAATGTTATTAATGGAAATTAAAGATGATCGGGTCGGTGCCGGTATGGTTAGCGTTACCGATGTGGATCTCTCCCACGACCTGCAACACGCTAAAATTTTTGTGTCTATCTACGGCAACGAAGATGCAAAGGCCGAAACTATGGCCGGTTTAAAAGCTTCCGCAGGATTCGTCCGGCGCGAACTTGGTCAACGCATCCGTCTCAGACGTACCCCCGAAGTGGTCTTCCTAGAAGATTCTTCCCTCGAACGCGGCGATCGAATGTTACACCTTCTTGATCATATTAAAAGCGATCGACCCCCAGAAGATGACGATTCCGATGAAGAATAAAACTATTAGCCGTCTTTTTTCTCCCTGTCTCCTGTCTCGGAGTCTCCTGACTTGAAAGAGGGTGTGGGGTGTGGGGTGTGGGGTGTAGGGAAGGAAACCTCTTTCATCTGTGGGGGTGAAAATTTTTTCATCGGGACTGTCTCGGAGTCTCGGAGTCTCGGAGTCTCGGAGTCTCGGAGTCTCGGAGTCTCGGAGTCTCCTGATAACTGATAACTGATAACTGATAACTGAATAGTGAGCGATCGCATTTTATCCCTAAAAGAACGTATTGGTCAGATGATAGTAGTCCGCGCTTCCGGCTATCTCTTTGACCAACAAATCCGCTATCCTGCTTGGGAACCTGTCAACGCCACCCTGAAACATTGGTTAGAAACCCTCCACCTCGGTGGGGTAATTCTCTTAGGAGGCAGCGCCGCCGAAATCGCTTTCCGTAGCCAACAATTACAAAGTTGGTCCAGCGATAATCCTCTCCTCATCGCCGCCGATATCGAGGAGGGAGTCGGCCAAAGGTTTTCCGGCGCCACTTGGTTTCCCCCCCCGATGGCTTTAGGAAAAATAGCCGAAAAAAGCTTGACAAAAGCCACAGAATATGCTAGGGAAATGGGAGCAATTACCGCTAAGGAGGCCCTAGAGATCGGGATTAACTGGATTTTAGCCCCAATTGTCGATGTGAACAATAATCCCGACAATCCCGTTATTAATATTCGTTCCTTCGCTGAAACTCCCGAAATCGTCGCTAATCTAGCTCAAGCTTTTATTTTAGGGGCGGATTCCTATCCAGTTTTGACCACGGCCAAACATTTTCCCGGCCACGGTGACACCAGCAATGACTCCCATCTCGATCTTCCCATTATCAACCACGATCATCATCGCCTAGAAGCGATCGAATTGCCGCCCTTTCAAGCAGCGATCGAGTCCGGGGTTGATAGTATTATGTCAGGCCATCTGTTAATTCCCGCTTGGGATGCCGAATTTCCCGCCACTCTTTCCTCGAAAATTCTCGGGGAAAAACTGCGCCAAAATCTCGGTTTTCAGGGTTTAATCGTCACCGATGCCCTGATTATGGGAGGAGTAACCAAAATTGCCAGCGCTGCCGCCATAGCAGTGAGGGCGGTACAGGCGGGGGCCGATATACTGTTAATGCCTCCCGATCCGATCGAAGCGATCGAAGCGGTGTATAGTGCCGTGCAAGCGGGTACAATTAGCGAAGCGAGAATTAATGATTCTTGGCAACGTATTCAACGAGCAAAAGAGAAATTGGGGCAAAGACAGCCATCCTTAGAATCCTTAAGCAGTTTAGCGGCACCGCAAGCTCTAGAGATTGTCAGCGATATTTTAAAAGATTCCCAAACAGTTAGCGCTAATTTACCGATTAAAGCCACTCAAGGCCGCAATTTAATCATTATCGATGATTTACTCAACTGTGACTTTCTCGATCGCTCTTGTCCGGCGGTGACAATGCCCCGACAATGGGGTTATCAAACCCAAATAATTGATTGTAGCACCTTTAATCAGTCCCTCGTCTCCCCAGAAACGACTCTCCTACAAGTATTCATCCGTGGTAATCCTTTTCGGGGTAGTGCCGGATTAGGGGAGGAAACGAAAGCTATCTATCAAGCTTTGCTGAAAACCGGACAAATTCAAGCATTGATTGTTTATGGTAGTCCCTACGTTTTCCAGTGGTTTCGTCAACAAAGCGGAGAAATTCCCTATCTTTTCAGCTACGGACAACAACCAAGCGCCCAAAAAATCGCCCTAGAAACTATTTTTGAGGGGCCCACTAGCGGCGAAAATCAGACCGATACTTTCGTTTAAGGGCAAAAATTGCCTAGTAACCATTGGGCAATGCGATCGGAAGCCCCAGCTGACCCCATTCTCTGACGACCATTAAAGGCGATTTCTTGCCACTGTGGGGGATTTTGTAATAAATATTCTAACTTGTCTGCTACTGACTCGGCACTATCGCCTAAGAGAATTGAACAGCCTAATAAACGCTGTTGCAGTTTGGCAAAATGGCCAGTAAACTGTGGTCCAGATCCCGCAATCGTGATCGCCGGTTTACCCAAACCGACGAACTGTTCCGTGGCAGTTCCCGCCATGGCGATCGCTAGATGGCAACGGCCTAAATATTCGGCGTAATCCCTTTGAGAAATAGTTATAAATACCTCTTGACAAATAAACTTGTTTATGCTTTGTTCTCGCCAACCCCGGGAAGTTAAAGCAGCCGTAAAAGATTCTAGGGGGAGAGGAGGAGCGATCGCCGCCAAAAATTCCAGCTTATAATCGGGAAAACGTCCGATAATGGCGGCCACAGCCTCGATAATTTGCTGCCAATTGTGGAGAGATTCGGGAAAGCGCGAACCGGGTAGCAGCAGAATATTTAGGCAATCTTGGGGAAAATCGCCCGTTATCGAGGGTAAAAGGTCATCCATCATCGGATTACCCCCATCGAAAACGGGAATTGACCACTGTTGTAAAATTTTGCTAGTTAAACTATCCCGGGGAAAAACCCCCCGACAGCGAGGACGGGCCATTAACCAGCGTTCCCAGGGATAATAGTAGGAACCCCAGAGGCGATCGATCATCGAGCTACTATCTAACCATCCCTGCTCATCCCGGAGATAGTATTCCGATTTAGCCGTTCCCACAAAAGCATAATCTGTCTCGCTCAACCAAGCAAGGGCAAGGGGTAAGATATCTCCCACCGCGACAATTTTTCCCCCTTCTTGGCCCCAATTTCTGACCAGACGGTATTGACGGGAGGTTAATCCTAATAATCCCTCCCGCAGATCTCGCCATAATTGTTTGGCATCCCTGGTGATAAAACCCCCAGAGGGCATTTTTTGACCTCGATCGAGAAGGGGAATCCCCAGACGAGTATAAGCATAACCGTTACCCACTAGGGGTAACGCAGTAATATCCGGACAGAGGGGAGATGATTGCAGTCTTTTAATAATCCGGATCGCGATCTCGTCTTCACCGTGGCCATTACTCAAAAATAATAATTTCACTTTTTTTCTTAACTTCTGGCTTAAAGTCCTAAACTTCGGTTGTTTTATTGCCTTCGACCCTAGACAATGCTGATGGTTAGGGAACCATCAATTTTATAAAAGCAGTTAACCAACTCCCATTTAGTCTAATCTACCAGAAGGTTTCGCCGATCGCCTATCTCTGTCCTGATAGCGACCATTTGACCCAAGGTAAGACTAAGAGATAAGAGATTAGTTTAACTGCTTCTATTTTTCTCGATCAAAAGACCAAATTTGGCCCCCCAGAGCCAAGAAGGTCAGAAAGCTGCTCTGATCGCTAAGTAGCTGGTTATAATTAAATTAAAAATGGATTTTAGGTTCGATCCCCCCTTAGTCCCCCCTTGATAAGGGGGGTGCCGATCCCCCCTTAGTCCCCCCTTGATAAGGGTAGGGCTGTTTCATTCTCCCATCAGAATATCAAAAGTAAAAGCGATCACTGTCAGGTAAAATGAGGAGTGAACGCGAACTTTTGAAAGATATGTTGAGCTTAATAGAAAAACTAAAACAAGTCAAGGACTTTCGGAAAGATCAAGGAAAAAGACACCCTTTATGGATAGTATTAGTAGTAATAATACTGGGAACAATGCTAGGATACTCAGGTTAT
>NZ_JAPZQJ010000127.1:0-1658 GCF_027530405.1 Microcystis sp. LE19-41.2A
CTCCTATTACAGACTGGAAAACATATTTTTCAGCAAATTTCTGGCACGTTAAAATTGAACCTAACAGTATCAATGGATTGAATAAAGCTTCTGCAATTGATACTCTTCAACTAAGGGGGGTGGATTTACAAAGGTTTATTCATAAATTAGGAAGCGTTTCTGAAATTACAATGCTGGAAATTGTAGCCTCCATTGCTACTGTAATCGAATTTGAGATCTAACAAATCATTGCACCCGACCGTGTGTTAGATAACTCATAATCATGTAAACGCAGTGAATTCAGCTGGTAGGCTGCGTTCCCTAATGCAAGTCCTACTACTCCACTAATAGATTTTTGGGGAACGCACCATGCACATTGATTGAAACTGTGGGTTAAAGTGCGATACCGAAGGCACTGGGTAGCACCCCTAGATGGGGTTGGAGGGCTTGCTTTAGGGCGCTATACTGGGTTATAGGGGTTTTCAAGATTAGTGCTGTTTCTCATCAAATCCTATGCTAGACTGGTGGTAGATTAGTTATCAACTACTGCAAAAAGTTGAATTGGTAAAATACATGAGTACATCAGCAAAATCACTAGAAGAACTGGTGAGACAATTATCGCCTCAGTTAAAGGTTGAAGTACAAACGTTTGTAGAGTCACTTTTAAGTAAATCTAACCAACCTATAAAACGTAAACTCCGTCAAGACTGGGCAGGGATGCTTAAAACCGATTACACATCAATTGAGTTACAGCATCTTGCAGTTGAATGGAGAAATGGCTAGTGTTTCTTCTGGATACGAATATTTGGCTAGAACGCTTATTAGGACAAGGACAGGCGGAGGTTGTTGCGGAGCTACTTGATACGCTCTCGCCGTCTGATATGTGTATGACTGATTTTACTTTACCTAAAATGTCGGATGAATGCCCCCGCTAGATTTTTCAACAAGATACTCACTAAAATTAGCGGGGGATGAAATCCGACCAGAATATTAGCAACGGAGTATCGATTTAATTCTATCATTTGTGAGTAAACTGTGTTATAATCTACTTAACCAATGGTCGAGAATTGTTAGATGCTAGTCGTAGAAGCAAAGCTAAAAAACGGGACACTAGAGCAATATCACCGGCTTGATGAAGCTATCAAAACTTCTCAGTTTGTGCGTAATTCTTGTGTTCGTTATTGGATGGATCATAAGGGTACAACCCGCAATGATCTCCAAAAACTTTGCTCGGTACTAGCTAACAATAAAGAGACACCTTGGGTTAATAAATTAAACTCACAAGCACGTCAATCGGCTGCTGATAGAGCCTGGCAATCAATTAATCGATTTTACCAGAATTGTCATGCTAAGATACCAGGGAAAAAGGGTTTTCCCCGGTTCAAAAAGCATAGCCGTTCGGTTGAATATAAACTAACAGGCTACAAACTATCTGATGAGCGACGTAAAATTAAATTTACCGATGGCTTTAAAGCAGGAGAATTTGATTTATGGTGTAGTCAAAAGACCTTAGTTTATTATTCAGAACAACAGATTAGACGGGTAAGAGTTGTTAGACGTGCTGACGGTTATTATTGCCAGTTTTTAATTGACGTAGAACGGCAAGAATACCATAAACCAACGGGACAAATAACAGGAATTGACTTAGGGTTAAAGGAATTTTATACCGATGCTCAAGG
>NZ_JAPZQJ010000005.1:0-4886 GCF_027530405.1 Microcystis sp. LE19-41.2A
GATGTCACCTGCCATTAACTCCTGCCATTCAGAATCTTGTTGATAGTGAGAGAGCATTATATCGGCTTGACTTTTGAGAATATTCCTCCGTTCAGTCATTGGTAACTTCAGAAAAGCAAGACGCTGTTTTAAGGATGGAGAGATATATTCGCTGGTAGAAGAATCAGAACTAACTTCTTCAACCAAAATAACTACCTCAACAGTTTGTCCTACAGTCAGATCTGGAGATTCAATTTCAATTCTATTTCCCGGTAGGACTTTTGCTGTCGTGTACAAAGTTGATTTAACCATTTTAAGCCTTCTCTTTAAGTATTGTTGTTAATATAGCTTATTAAAATCGGCGACCGCACTTTAACCCACAGTTTTAATCAATGTGCATGGTGAGTTCCCCAAAATCGATCGCTGGAACAGTAGGAGCCACCTTAGGGAACGCACCCTACAAGATTGCGTTCGACATCGCACTGGGGCTACGCCTTCACAGATAGACGAAGCCGCCTAACGGCAAAGTTAGACATTTGCTATGGAATAAACAGACGACTCACGCCTAAATAATTTTCAAGGTAAAGAGCAATTTCAATCAAGCGATCAACACATTCTTCTCGATATTCTCGTTCAATAATCCGATCAACATTTGCAAACGTAACCACAGGCAAAGAAGTTGGTAAACATTCTTCTCGAATTACCTGCTCTCAAGAATCTTCACCCTTCATACTACGGTTGGCGGTTAGCAAAATCATTTGATTCTCTTGAGCAAACCTCCAGACCACTCTATCACTGCTGTTAATTGGTAATTCAACTTCATCAAATGAAATAAAACGAATTGGTAATGTTTCAAGCCACCCTTCAGAAGTAATACTGCCAAAAAGTATGAGCGATTGCCCTTCAATAATTGTGATCGATTAGAAAAATCACTGGCTTATTGCTGCTCGTTTGGCTTTACGCGCTTGCAATTTTTGCCAAGCAGAAGTATATTCAGGCTTGGGCGGCAACTTAGAAATATTAGCAATACGTTCTTGGTTACGCTCATTCCAATAATCTCGAATTTCTGCTGCTTGCCGCACAACTATTTGATACTCTGACTCTACTTCTTTGTAGTGAGCGTCAATATAAGAGATGGCTGCATCAAACTGCTCATCAGTTAGATAGAATTGATGGCGGATTAAATGACGAGGGTAATTGGCGTGAATATAGTCCATTATTTGATACAAGGTTATTCTTGTGCCAGAAATTGTTAAACCACGCTCTGTTCGAGTAATTGCGGGTTCCTGATCAGGATACAGTGACATAGTTTTGATTAGCTCCAAATGGTGTTGAGTGGCCGCTCTTTTCTCATCATATCACCCCCAACTCTGCTGGCCTCACCAATGAAAATATGGCGCATTACATTTGATTAGCGTACCCTCGTCAGCGTACTGCTACCCAGTGCCTTCGGTATCGCACTTAAACCCACAGTTTCAATCAATGTGCATGGTGCGTTCCCCAAAATCGAGCGCTGGAGCAGTAGGAGCCACCTTAGGGAACGCACCCTACGGCGATGGCGATCTGCTACGCAGTGCCTTCGGCATCGCACTGAAACAGTCCACTACGAGAGCAGCAATTATTGTAGGTTGGGTTGACGTAAGGAAACCCAACCAAGAGTAACCTTTGGGGTGGTTGGGTTTCGCTTTTTCAAGCGAATTGATCTATTTTCGACCCAGTATTGTTTCGCTCAACCCAACCTACGAGGCGATGGCGCTCGCTAACATCTAGTCCATTGTACAACCTCGATCCGACAGTTTCTGCTTTACCTTAGATGTCAAATCTTCAGGAAAACCAGGGGGTAACTGGGGCGGGGATCGGGAGGAAAAAATATAGATTTCATTTTGCCCATCTAAAACAGGCAAAATTTCTACAGGATAACCTTCTACAGGATAACCATTGTAGAAGTCTTTTTGCACAATGGTAGATTTATCCGCCCGCAAACGGCTACTGAGGAGTTGACCACTGATCACCTTTGCCGTTGACAATGAAAGAATCGAAACATCCAGCAAACCACGGTCTTTGTATTCTAAAACACAGACTTGCCCCTGCACCTGAGAGGGAAAAATACTCAAAAAATAAGCTTCATGTAAACTTTGAAAACCGTCACCATCATTATGCCACAGTCCCAGAAAAGGGGTGACAGTGGGATTAGTTTTTGCCCATTGGTTTCTAAATGACTTGAGCGGTTCACCTAATTCCGAAGGACTGATTAACTTATTATGTCCAGCCAAGCCAAACCAACTATCAATCATCTCCGAAGTGGTGAATTTAATGGAAAGTAAATCCAAGATATTTAGGGGGAGAATCAGTCCTCGCTGGGTAACAATTGCCGTCACGAGTCCAACGGTGGCAGTACCTAGAGCAACGAAGGCTGCAATGAGGACAATTGTCTTTCTCGTCATTTTGACACTCCAATCATATAGCCCACATCCTAGCGGTACACTCGCTTCGTCTGGCTAACTAGGGATTATACAGAAACTTTCTGTATAACACTCTCTGGGGTAACGATATGGGTCAACTTTCGGCATATCACCCCATTTGGGCGCAATCGCCCGAACTTTTCCGTATATCACGCCCAAAAGCGTGTTAGCCAGATTAGCATATTGTCAAAAACCTTGTTTAACTAAATTTCTGACAATAGGCTGAAATAACAGAAGTTTTCTAGGATTCTAGCGACGATTCTTCGATCTGACCGCACCTCTTGACAAAAATTTATAATTATTCGATTCGTTCAATTGTCGGGGGCTTCTGTAAAGATTTTTTAGCGTGAAATTATCATTCATACTGTACTTACTTGTAGCGTTTTGTTTCCATCTCAATCAACAAGAATCTAAGGGCAATATCAAGATATTGGTATGGGAAACGATAGTTTCGATCGATACCGACTCCACAGACCATCTTGGCTTATCCTTTACTAAGGTTCTTGAGCCAAAGCTAAGACACGCTGATATAGCTGGGAACTGACACGAAAACCAGCTTGGCTGATCAAGGCATCCATAACAGGTTGAACTTGAGGGATGAGGCTTTTTTGTTTGGCAACGAGCAGAATGCCCAGAATACCAATGATAGACAGCCCTAGCCGCAGGGCTTCTTGCCGCCCCAAGCGTTCATCGATGAGCAGATCATCAGCTTGCAGCTCAAGTGCCAAGGCTATTGCATTCGCTTCTCCAGCATCCAATCCTCGTTCTTGCTGAAGCTGGTTAACGAGTTCGGAGTTGGTGAGGGGTTGGGGTTGAATGCAGCCGGCTTGGAGAATGGCTGGAATGATGGGATTGCTTGCGGCTGCTAGTTCCCTAGCAACAACGTCTGGAATGATAACGGTTTGGTAAATTGACTCTAGCAACCAGAGATGATCGACGATCGCCAGATTGGCAAGGGCGGAGGTATCGCTGACCACGATCATAGCCAGCCTCGATCGCGCAGATGCTGAACATCCTGCTCAAAGTCTTCTACATCGTAGTGAACACAAATACCGCGATCTGCCAGCAGTTTTTGAAAGTCCATGACTTCCATCCCGGCAATTTTACTGGCGCGACTCAGGGAAATCCGCTCTTGCTGAAACAGCGCAATGGCAATCTCCCGGAGCCAGTCGCCCTGGTTAAAGGTTTCGGCTTGGCTGAGGTTATCCGGTAGGTTCAGGGTAATTTTCATTAAGACATCCTCACGCACTATTTATCTCCTCGTCTTTACTCGTTTTCTGATAACAGGATTTGGTATTATTGACTGACGGGAGCCAGCAATTAATTTCTAATTTTAAGCACTTGCATAGGAGTCAAACGTCTTTGCTCTGTCTTGTCAAAATCTTGCTCAAAACTCACAATATTAGCTTTTTCAAGCTCGGCAGCAACATATTGGTAAGCATCATCAAAATCCAAGCGAAAGAGATCCATTATTTCTACGACTCTCTTCATTTGGTTAGCAGGAACACCGACCAGCACAACACCAGCATCAATCAAAACGTCATCCACAAATTTGATAAAAACGTCTCTTTGATTCAGCCGATTACAGATCACCCCGATAGAATTTGACATACTCCCACCGTCAAGCTACGCTGTGACGGGGGATTCTTGACCTATCACTATCGGAAATTCCTTGCTCAACGAGACGGCTTAGATTCTCAATGTCTCCATTCAAAATCCAGAGGTCGGACTCTCTATTATGCGTTTGGGTCGGTTTCTGTTTGCCCAACAGTACCGTTGAGATGATTTCCCAAATATTTCAACCCTTTTTTAAGAATATTTATTGCTGCATTATGATCCCTATCTAAGACTGTTTGACAGTGAGGACATTGATGAGTTCTAGTGCTTAATGATTTCTGAACTCTTGTTCCACAAACTGAACAATCTTGAGAAGTAAAATGCGGTGGTACAGCAACACAAACAATCTGATAAATCTTGGCAAAATAATTCAACCATTGAGTGAATTGATACCAAGAAGCATCGGAAATCGACTTGGCAAGCTTACGGTTTTTGACTAAGTTTCTTACCTTTAAAGCTTCATAGACTACCAGATCATTAGACTGGACTAACGCCAAAGCGTCTTTAATTGCTTTGTCTTTACGTTGTCTTGATACTTTAAGATGAAGCTTGGCTACCTTTACCCGTTGCTTATGATAGTTTTTAGACTGTTTCTTTCCTTTACGGAATTTCTTAGATAATCGTCGTTGTGCTTTTTGAAGTCGTTTTTCTGACTTTCTTAAATAACGTGGATTCTCTACAGTATTGCCTTGAGCATCGGTATAAAATTCCTTTAACCCTAAGTCAATTCCTGTTATTTGTCCCGTTGGTTTATGGTATTCTTGCCGTTCTACGTCAATTAAAAACTGGCAATAATAACCGTCAGCACGTCTAACAACTCTTACCCGT
>NZ_JAPZQJ010000631.1:0-3678 GCF_027530405.1 Microcystis sp. LE19-41.2A
TGTGATGGACTATGATTCTTTTCGAGAGAGCGACCCCATGATGTGATATAAGACAATAAATACTCATGATTGTCAAAGATAACCTAATCATAGTCGCTCATTCTAATCATCGTCTTAACTATGATTTTTGTGATTATGTGATGGACTATGATTCTTTTCGAGAGAGCGACCCCATGATGTGATATAATACAATAAATAGTCGTGATTGTCGAAAGATAACCTAATCATAGTCTATCATTCAATCATTCTAAATCATAGTTTAGACATTGAATTGTCAAAAACAACCCAATCATAGTCCATCATTAAATCATGAGTCTAATCATAGTTTAGACATTGAATTATCAGAGACAATCTAATCAAAATCCTCACTTCATCATCTAAATCCTAGCCATGACTTTTATTAATCCCCAATACCCTGAAAGTGAACTAACAGGTAAAATTATTGGTTGTGCAATGGAAGTTCACCGTATCTTAGGAAATGGTTTTCAAGAAGTAATTTATCAACGTGCTTTGGCAAAAGAAATGAACCTACAGGGATTATCTTTTTCGAGAGAACACGAAATGCCGATCTTTTATAAAGATGATCAAATAGGTACAAGACGAGTTGACTTTTTTGTTGAAGGTAAAGTGATGGTAGAATTAAAAGCCGTTATTCAACTTGAAGACGTTCACTTAGCACAAGCTATCAATTATCTCGAAGCTTATGGGTTAGATATTGGATTATTGCTTAATTTTGGAAATATCAGTTTACAGTTTAAAAGAGTTCACAAGCCGAAAAGAAAACCTAACTATAACTAGAAATAATTGAAGTGTATAAAACTTAAAATCCTAGTCCATCAAACAATCATAAAAATCATAGTTTAGACGTTTTCACAAAGCATTTTTGGGGCTACGGTTCCAAAATTCGGGCCAGTCAAAGACTAAACCCGAACTTGACCGAGTTTTTTAATCCTCTAAACTAATCTTGACTGGATTAACTTTCCAAATCTCTTGACAATATTCCCAGATTGTGCGATCGCTAGAGAATTTGGCCATACGAACCGAGTTGAGAATCGACATCCGCGTCCACTTGTCCCGATCGCGATAAGCTTCACTTACCTGTTCCTGACAATCAGCGTAGGATTGATAATCAGCTAAAAGCATATACTGGTCATCGTAGAGGAGAGAATCGACGATCGGCCTGAATAATTCCTGGTCACCATGGCTAAAATAACCACTCTTAATTCGATCGATCACTCCCTTCAATTCGCGATTATTTTTGTAATAGCTCATCGGTTCATAACCGTGTGCTTTCTTAGCATAAACTTCTCCTGCTGTCAAGCCAAAAAGGAAGAAATTTTCTGCCCCTGCTTCCTCGCGAATTTCGATATTAGCACCGTCCAGAGTCCCAATGGTGAGGGAGCCATTCATGGCAAACTTCATGTTACCGGTTCCGGAAGCTTCCTTACCCGCCGTGGAAATCTGTTCGGACAGATCCGCCGCCGGATAGATGCGTTGACCCAAAGAAACGTTAAAGTTAGGCAGGAAAACCAATTTTAAACGACCTCTGACATCAGGATCCTTATTAACAATTTCAGCTACAGCATTAGTTAACTTAATAATTAACTTAGCCATAAAGTAACCGGGGGCTGCCTTACCACCAAAGATAAAAGTGCGCGGCACGATATCGATCTGAGGGTTCTGTTTAATGCGATTGTAAAGGGCGATAATGTGCAGAACTGCCAGATGTTGGCGTTTGTATTCGTGAATCCGTTTTACCTGCACATCGAAAATCGAATTAACATCCACCTCGATATTGCGGGTTTTCAGCATATAAGCCGCTAAATCGGCCTTATTCGCCTGTTTAATTTCATACCAACGCTGACGGAATTCGGGATCATCAAGGTATTGTTCCAGTTTTCGCAATTCCTTCAGGTCTTTTAACCAATCATCGCCGATTTTTTCAGTAAATAGTGCCGATAATTGGGGATTGCTCAATAAAATCCACCGACGCGGGGTGACACCATTGGTTTTATTGTAGAATTTTTCCGGCCAGAGCATGGCAAACTCTTTCAGGGTGTCCTTTTGCAGTAACTCTGTGTGTAAAGCGGCGACTCCGTTAATCGAGTGACTACCCACACAGGCTAAATTAGCCATGCGAATTTGTTTATTACCCCAACCAGCTTCTTCAACTATCGACAATTTGCCCAATAATTCCTCGTTATCGGGAAACCAAGTCCGCACATCCTCAAGGAAAAAGTGATTGATCAGATAGATAATTTCTAGATGTCGGGGCAGCAGTTTACCAAGTAAATCCGCCGACCAACGTTCCAGGGCTTCCGGCAATAGGGTATGATTGGTATAAGCGAAGGTTTTTTGGGTAATTGCCCAAGCTTTTGACCATTCTAAGCCGTTTTCATCCACTAACAAACGCATTAACTCAGCGATCGCAATGGCGGGGTGAGTATCGTTCAGTTGAATAGCGGCGGTTTCGTGGAAGTTTTGCAGATTTTTGTGGCTTTTTAGGTGAATGCGAATTAAATCTTGCAGGGAAGCGGCCACAAAAAAGTATTGTTGGGCGAGACGTAATTCGCGACCGGCGGGGGTGTTATCGTTGGGATAAAGGACTTTAGAAATGGTTTCCGCGTCCATTTTTTCGGCCACGGATTGATCGTATAACCCGGCGTTAAAAGCCTCAAAATTAAACGATTCACTCGCTTCTGCTTTCCAGAGACGCAAAGCGTTAACCGTGTTGGTTTTGTAACCCGGGACGGGGGTATCGTGGGGAATGGCTAAAACCCGACGTTCCGGCAGCCATTGTACCCGTTCCTGTCCCTTATCGTCGTGATAGATTTCCGTCCGGCCACCCAGTTTTACTTCCACACTTTCATCGGGACGGGGTAATTCCCAAGGATTGCCGAAGCGTAGCCAGTTATCGGGGATTTCCACCTGCCAACCGTTTTGGATGATTTGATGGAAAATGCCAAATTCGTAGCGGATACCGTAACCGATGGCGGGAATTTCTAAGGAAGCGAGGGAATCGAGGAAACAAGCCGCTAAACGACCTAAACCGCCGTTTCCCAGGCCGGGATCCGGTTCCTGTTCGATAATTTCCTCAAAATCAAGACCTAATTCCTCGATCATCTCTTTGATTCGGTCATAAATACCCAAATTAGCGAGATTATTGCCTAAATACCGCCCCATGAGGAATTCGGCGGAGAAATAGCAGACGAGTTTAACTTTTTCTTGTTTGTAGGTGTCGGTGGATTTCAGAAAACGACGCAGCAGGCGATCGCGAACGGTGTAGGCAAGGGCGACATAGTAATTGTAGGGACTGGCATCGGTGCGGTTAACCCCTTGCAAATAAAATAGATTGTCCAGAAAAGCCCGTTTTAGGGTTTCGGGACTCATGCCCGTGCGATCATCTTCAATTAAAGTGGGGCATTGAAGTGCTTCAGGCCCATCAGCTAGGGTATAGGTTGTCTCCATGGGTTTTTGTTGTCCATATATTCGGGAGTCGATCGCCGATCAGACCTGATGACGATATCCTTTATAGTTTACTTGTTACCTTTTGGAGAGACTCAGACATTTAGATTTCTATTGGTTTTGAGAGGAGCAGCGATCGCAATTGCCGACAAAAAAGGGTGAACCCTGTCCACCCTCCCACAATTATTCACAAAAAAAGCTTAATAGCGTTTT
>NZ_JAPZQJ010000596.1:0-2963 GCF_027530405.1 Microcystis sp. LE19-41.2A
TTAACTGAATCTTGCTAACAGCTATCTGTCCCAATCGTTGACCATTGGTATCGCTTACAGATAGCTGTTTTTCGGTATCTCCACTGACATAACCAATCCCTTTGGGAGAAGAAACTAAATCTCCTTTACGGAACCCATGTCCTGTGGTAGAGCCACCATATTTACGTCGTTTACCACCTTTAGAAAAAACCATCAGGTGAAGTTGACGACGACTAATAGGAGGACGTTTGATGACAGCGAAGGGAGCGTTTGTTACTTTAACATAACCCTTCCAATCATATCCATGACTATTAGAATTGTGAAATGGCCAATAATCTAAAAACTGAAAACAGGCAAGAGCAATTCCATCGTTAGCATGACTTTCTGGTGATTGTTCTGCTTTATTTTTCGACTTTTCTAGTCGCAAATATTTTCTGAGATTAGAGGTTTGCCAACCAAAGCGAGTATGGACTGTTGCCAATCGAGACAGTTGCTCAATAGCCCATTTTTGTCCGACCATAACCGACGAAAAACCTTTTCCAGACTTAGCTCCTTTTCTACCGGAAGTTAGAGCAATATCGGCTTTGATGTACTCAAAATAAATATCGGTAATTGGATAGATTTTGGTTAGTTCGGAAACGACTCGAAGTTCGAGTTGACGATTAGCTCTAATTGAGGGGGATAATTTTCCTTGTCTTCTATTTGAAAATCGTTTTTGTCGATGCGCTCTTAGATTAAAAGGAAGTTGGCGGTTAATCCGTCTTCCTCTACGTCCTCTTCGCATTAAGCAGCGATTGTCCATGCGCTCTCTTACTCGTTTAAAAGGAAGTTCTAAGTGACCCTTCCAAAGAGTAAAAAGAGAGGATTGAACGCCAATTCCAGAGAATAATTTACCCGGGTCAATACCAATGGCAATCGGTTGGGTTTTGTTGTTAGAGGATTCAGTGGTTAGCTGGACATAGAAAATACCTAAGTCGTTGAATTTACCGATAGCTTTTCCTTCCTTAATCCACCGTCTGGCCCGACTGGGTTTAGTGGGCATCAACGGCTTTCCGTCTTTTGAAATAACAGGATCTCTTGCCATGGAGATAATCCTTAAGAGTAAAGTTAAAGTCCCTTACCGCAACACAATCAAGATGTCTTGTCTAACAACGCTTTACCAATAAAGCTTAGAGGGAATCCGAACTAGGGAAGTATTCGGAGGTCTGTGCCAGATTGTGTCTCGATGCGGTAGTCTCTACTTGCGTCGCCTAAATTGGTTTAGGCAAGCTCCGTCGCTTTTAGGGCGGGGTTAGTGACAATTATCCCTTGCTAGGCTAGGCTAAGGGCATTATAATCCCTGTCCCCCTCGATCGACTACAAAAGATAGCTTCGCACCGCTGCCACTAGCCTTTCTGTCCAAAAATTGGCTAATTCTAGGGTTTCTGCTTCCACCATCACCCGAATTAAGGGTTCTGTCCCGGAAGCGCGCACCAAAATTCTGCCTTTTTCTGCCATAGCTGTCTCAGCTTTGAGTATTTCTCGCCGCAAAGGTTCACATTGCTGCCAATTACGTCGCACTTCTCTATCTTCCACCCGCACATTGCGTAAAATCTGCGGATAGGTGACAAAGCTATGATCGACTAAGTTAGCCAAGGAAACCGCCGATTTCTGCACTAAAGCCGCTAAATGTAGGGCGGTTTGCATTCCATCCCCAGAAACCCCGTAATGATGGCAGAGAATATGACCGGATTGTTCACCCCCTAGCATGGCTCCAGTTTCCCACATTTGCGCCTGAACGTGCTGATCGCCCACGGCAGTCCGCAAGAATTGACCCCCCAGTTTTTGCCAAGCGCGTTCAAAACCTAAATTAGCCATCACCGTGGCTACTAATAACCCATCGGGTAGCTGTCCGGCTTCTAAGAGGGAACGACCCCAAAAATAGAGGATATAATCGCCATCTACTACTCTACCTTGACTATCCACGGCCAGGACTCGATCGGCATCGCCATCGAAGGCAAACCCTAAATCCGCTTGCTGATTAATCACCGCCGCCTGTAAGCTTTCTAAATGGGTAGAACCACAATTAACGTTAATGCGATCGCCGTCGGCTCGATCGTGTAGGCAGATAACTTCCGCCCCCAAAGCTTGGAATACTAAAGGTGCTAGGTTAACGGCTGCCCCCCAAGCTAGATCTAAAACTATTTTTAATCCCGATAGGTTAATATCCCTCCCGACGGAATCAATGACAGCTTGATAATATTTTTGGATTAATTCGGGACAAAAAGTCGCTTTTCCCCAATTTTCCGGTTTATCTGCTAATTCTAAATTGCCTCTTAAACCCGCTTCTATCTGTGCCGCTAAAGTGCCAGATAATTTTAAACCGCTGCTGTCAAAAAATTTAATGCCGTTATCTTCGGGAGGATTATGACTGGCAGAAATCATGATCCCCCCCATCGCTTCGCTTTCTCTGGTTAAATAGGCGACGCAGGGAGTGGGACATAATCCCAGTTGCCAGACTTCTATTCCCGCCCAAGTTAAACCCGCAGTGATAGCATTGGCTAACATATCACTGGAATTACGGGAATCTTGACCGATAATTACTGGTTTGGTGACACCAGCTTGATTTTTTAATACCTGTCCTGCCCAAAATCCGATTTGTAGCGCTAGGGGGGCAGTTAATAATTCTCCCACTTGGCCGCGAATTCCGTCCGTGCCAAACAGGGGTGATGGCGGTAATTCGATTAAACCCCCTAAGGATAACAGGGGATGCGATCGAGCTTTTTGCCCATTTTGATACGATAGAGACGCTACCATGGCCGATTCCTTTCCTCACACAACACACTCAGAGGATAACATGATCACCGATTTTTTAAAATCAATGTTCCCAGTTGACCTTAATTCTCTTTCCGGGGTTCCTTACATAGGGTGTGGGGTGTGGGGTGTGGGGTGTGGGGTGTGGGGTGTAGGGTGTGGGGTGTGGGGTGTAGGGTGTAGGGTGTAGG
>NZ_JAPZQJ010000093.1:0-1479 GCF_027530405.1 Microcystis sp. LE19-41.2A
TTCGAGTATATTCTCGGCTAGTCTTTTCGTATAGGTTCGTTTCTTGGCGACAAAATCTAACTCTTCGCTAAAGGGTTTCTGACAATTACCGCACTTAAATTGACGACGATTAACTTGTAGGTACACTGGTTGACCTGAGAGCGGTAAATCTTTGACTAGATGTCGATGATTTTGGTGGAGTTTATCGCTCTCTAACCCACAACGAGGACAGGCTGATTTTTTATTTTTCGATTCGATTCGTCAAACTATACCGATATTTTCTAGGTGTCGATAGCCTTGAATACAGGTTCCTTGTAGGTTCAAAAATTGGTCAAGTATCATAAGTAAAATAATCTCGTTTTTGGCTATAGCGTTTCTGATTCACAAGAGGTACATTCCTGATCCTGAACAGCTTAATCAGCAAAGGTTTAAGTGTGCCGCACAGATGCAAGAACCGCTATATTATATCAAATCTTAACTCAATTGTCTATCTTTTGGTATTAACCTATTTGTGCCTTAAGTCCTTTCCTGTATGAATTTCAGCTACTTTTGAGCGTAGTTGCTCTCATCGAATTTTATTTTAAGTTAATTATTTGCATAACAATTCCCGAAGAGCCGGGCTTTTTTTCCAGGTAGATTAAACAGACCTGATTTGATGAGAATATTCTCTACTTTCCTAACAATTCTATACGCCGTTGATTCGTTAACACCCCAACTATTTCCCAGATGAAAATAGGTGCGATATTCTCGCCAATATTCTAATGTTATTAGTAGTTGGTCTTCCGTACTCAATTTGCTCGATCTGCCAGTCTTTTTTTGCCAAACTTTTTCTGCATTTAGGACTGTTACCATATCCTTAAATGTATCTGGATACACGCCACACAAGCGTTTTAACTCTGTTGGCTTTAAAGTTTTTACTTATTCGTAAGTCATCTTTCAATCTTAACTCTTGGACTATTTTATCCTATTTTGTCTAGACTTATGCAAGAGATCTATTGTAGGGTGCGTTCCCTAATGTGACTCCTACTGCTCCACTAATAGATTTTTGGGGAACGTACCATGCACATTTATTGCAGCTGTGGGTTAAAGTGCGATGCTGCCCCTCCCGCTACAACCCCAGAACCCTCTGCCCTCCTCGGTCTGGGGGCTGTCGTCGCTCTGGGGGCTGGCTTCAAGTGCCGCCCCACCCAAGCAGACAAAAACTAAGCGTTAGTTGAAGGGATTACAACAGGAGAGCCGCAAGGGTCTCTTTTTTGCTATTTAAAAGAGGATTATTTGATATTTGGGTGGTGATTCGGTAGTAGTGATGGCGGCTTAATCCTTTGCTTTGCTGTGCATTGTAGTCATGGATAAAATACCAGGTGGTGATTCGGTAGTAGTGATGGCGGCTTAATCCTTTGCTTTGCTGTGCATTGTAGTCATGGATAAAATACCAAAGGGTTCCCCAACGTGATTCTCCATTTTTTTAGAGAAAGATAGACTCTCTCTCACCAGCCGAGA
>NZ_JAPZQJ010000113.1:0-10840 GCF_027530405.1 Microcystis sp. LE19-41.2A
GTTTCGGGGCAGAAAATCAGCAAAAACATGGCTACAGAGGGAATCCCTTACTCTAGAGATTAATGACACTATCTGTTAAAATCAGGTTAGCGATCACTATACAGCCAACTCTACGGAATCGCTCTACTCCAGATACAGTCAGCGGTACAGCCATTTTCAAGTGAAAAATGTACCCAGTAGTCTCTTTTCAATTTTTTCTTAGAAGCGACCTGCAGTAAGGGTTTTGTTAATTTTTTAGTATTTATGTATGGGGGAAGTCCAGTTATTCAGAAAGGATATCTTTAATGGCAAGCCAAATGCGTTTGAGCTTTTGCAGCAAACCCACTGGATTACCAGTAGATTCCACTTCTACCGAATCAACTAATTGTTGAATCCTATCCATACGCTCTGCTAAAGCATAAAGGTTATTCACCGCCTCATCCTTGCTTGCCAACGATTCACGCAGTAGAACAACCATTTCAGCAATTTCCTGCTTTAGACGCTCATTTTCAATTTTACGGCGAGTTTCCCAACCCTTGATGCCAGCCTTTGAGCGTCTTTCTCGTTTAAGCAGCTCTTGGGCTTCATTATACAGAGTCAGATATTGCGTCCGCTGGGCATCTGCTTCTTGATATTTGGCTATTAATTCAACAGTTTTTGCCTTCTCTTCGTTATAAAGACAAAGAGTTTGCTGATATCTTTGCTGCTCACTAAGATAGAGTTGATTATTCTGCGTTGCACGCTGCTCCCATTCATCAACTGCAAGCTGTGAAGTCTGAAGCTGTTGCTGCAATTGAGCTTTTTCCTGCTGCAACAAAAACTTATCACCTCTAGCATTATCTCGCTGCTGTTTCAGTTCAAGATAAGAGGGTGGCTCTGGCTGCCGAGAGCGAGGATTGTTGCGCTCATTATCACTATTAGAATCTCGGCGATCCGCCCTTCGCATCCCTGGCATAATTCAACCTCCGAAGCAGATATCCCTATAACTTGAGTCTTCCCAAATCAACGGAACGAGATAGCATTCGACAAGCTAAACCTCCGGCTCTTCTGGTTTCTGTGTGGAAACTAGGTCTATACTGATAGTTTCTTCAGCAAAATAGTCCTAAAAGTCTTTCCCAGTAAACATTTCACGATTCTATAAGCAAAAATTATCACACAAAGTCGAGAAGAGCCAACCTCCTAATGAATCAATCAGTATCGATCACACTAAAAAATAACTTGACGGACACTATCACTACTAAGAGTTAAAGCGACCTAACGACTTAATCAAGAGGCAATCGCCACTCTCAACTTAAATCTAAAATATCATATTTGTCCGCTCCGATGATTTGCCATAACCCGATTACTTCTTAATTCTTAACTGTAGCGAGCATCAATAATCTTGGCGAACTGAACAACGAAGTCAGCTATTTTTAATTGCGTAATCCTTGCTCAAATAGCGACTATTGAGACTTAAACAAAAACTGAGGTAACAATAGTTAAATAGTTTCAAACCTATAGCAGTAAGCCATCAGCTTTGAATCAGTTATATAGGAAGTTGTCGTTTTCTTTTCACTGTTTACTGATTACTGTTCACTGATAACTGAAAAATCCCCACCCTACCCAATCACCTCATGTAAATCCGTCGGTGCGAGATTAGGATAAACCACTTCACCATCCTTAAACCAAATAATGCGCTGAGAGTGACGCGCCACATCAGCCTCATGAGTTACCATGACGATAGTAATGCCACTGTTATTCAATTCCGAGAAAATAGCCATCACCTCTTGGGTAGTTTTCGAGTCTAGCGCCCCCGTCGGTTCATCAGCAAGTAATAATATGGGTTGATTGACAATTGCCCTAGCAATAGCGACGCGCTGCTGTTGTCCCCCCGATAATTGATTGGGTTTATTGTGCAGTCGATTATCTAATTTTACCTTCGTTAAAGCAGCGATCGCTCTTTCCTTTCTTTCTTGGGGAGAAACCCCACCATAAATCATTGGTAACATGACATTTTCCAGCGCACTCATCTGGGGTAAAAGATGGAATTGCTGGAAAACAAAGCCGATTTTACGATTGCGAATCTGGGCTAAATCCCCATCCGGCAGCGTGGAAACGTCCAGATTTTCTAGATAATAAGCTCCCAAGGTGGGACGATCAAGACAGCCGATAATATTCATGGCCGTGGATTTTCCCGAACCCGAAGCCCCCATAATAGCGCAATATTCCCCTTTTTTTAGGCTTAAATTGATGTTATTGAGGGCTTTAACCATGGTTTCGCCACTGCCGTAGATTTTAGACACATTTTCGAGGCGAATAATTACCGGCTGATAGACTTCGGCTTTATCGTTGCGTTCGCTGAGAGAGGAAGTATCAAAACTCATGAAATAAATTCGTGGGGGCAGGGTGTGGGGTGTAGGGTGTGGAGTGTAGGGTTTTACCGATTTTCAGGGGGTCAATTACCTAATTTTCAGGCAAAAAGTGCCTAAATTTCCCCCCTGATCACTCCAAGGGCTGGCAGTTTTTGATTTCAAACAAGCTTAAAGATATTATCCAACAAGGTTTTTAGATTTATTCAGCAAGCCCTAAATAGAGATAAAACCAATAAATGCAGCTATTCTAACCTGAGCAATTCTCCATTCAAGCAACATCCTTGAGAAAACCGACTAAAGGCAAGAAAACCGGTGCTAAATTCGATCGAGCCACGGCTAAACAGGGATAGGATCGATCGCTATAATTTTCCCCCACCTGCAAGGGAAAAATCTTTTCTCCTAAAGAGATAAATACTCCGCCAGCGGCCTGTAGAATTGCCCAAACCGCAGCAATATCCCAGACTTTCGGGGTTGCTTCCACTCCTCCCAAAACCGTGCCATCGGCAACCAAAAGCAGATTATAACTAGCCACTCCTATCATCCGCACTTTGCAGGGAAAGGGATTTTTAAATATATCTGTACTACGGGCGCAGAGATTAAACAGATGATTTTTGCTAGGAAAATCGTCGCTGGTGTGAATCGGTTGACCATCGCGGTAGGCCCCCTCTGGACCGGTTAAACCCGTCTCACCGTACCAATAACCATAATAGGCCTGTTTTAGGCAGGGGAGATAAACAAATCCGAACACGGGAGTCCCCCGGTAGAGAAGTCCTAGGGAAATGCCCCAGATGGGAATACCGCGAGTAAAATTAGTTGTACCGTCGATTGGATCCACTACCCAACACCATTCTTGATCCGGGAAAATATGGGTAGTTTCCTCGGTTAAGACTCCATGATCCTGGAAAGTGCGGGCAATTAGCGATCGCAATTCCCCATCGGACCAACGGTCGGCAGCCGTCACTAAAGTCCCATCTGCTTTATTGGTGGCCTGTAATTTGCCAAAATCAGCTAGTAGGCGATCGCCCACCTGCTCGGTAGCCTGATAACAAAAGTCTAAAACCTGACTCCAAAAAGTTTCCATAATTTTCTCGTTCGTCTTCTAGTAGAATATTAAATCATTGTCTAAACTTAGGTAGTCGAGATTGAGCGCGGAAGCCCACCAGGAGATCAGACTAGCTACCCGTCTAGAAGCGATACTTTACCTAAAAGGGCAGCCTGTCCCCTTAACCGAGATGGTGACATTAACCAACAGCGATCGCTTGACGGTGGAAGATGCCATGATCGAGTTAATGTCCGATTATGCACACCGGGATAGTGCCTTGGAAGTGGTGGAAACCCCCCTCGGTTATAGTTTACAATTGCGGTCAGCTTATCAGAATTTGATCGAAGACCTGATCCCGGCCGAATTAGGCACAGGAACCCTCCGTACTTTAGCAGCGATCGCACTAAAAGAACCGATTTTACAAGCGGATTTAATTAATTTACGAGGCAGTACGGCCTATCAACAGGTTCAGGACTTGGTAGAACGAGGATTTGTGAGAAAACGCAAGCAAAATGAAGGTAGATCGTACTGGTTAGAATTAACCGATAAATTTCATCAATATTTCGAGGTTGACAATCTTAGAGAACAGGGTATTCTGGAAGCTACCGATCGGGAATAAGGAGAGAGAGAGTATATTAAGGGTGAATGTTTGATCACTGAGCTAAACTTGAAGAAGATGGGGGGGACTTCAGGCAATCAAGAAGAGCGATTTGTTAACCTAGATCCAATAACCACTACAGCGTGGGAGTTCTGATGACTTTTAATCCTGATTTTTTTCCCTGGGAAACCGAAGAACAAAACGATAACTGTCTGATGCAGTATCTCCAGCAGCAGCATCCTGAAACCCTTGAGAGAATAGCCCAATCCGTCAGTAGCGAAATTAAAGATATTATCTCGCAAAACGTCAGGGGATTGGTGGGAATGCTGCCCTCAGAGGATTTCGCGGTACAAATTACCACCGACCGCGAGAATTTGGCTAATCTTCTCGCTTCAGCGATGATGACCGGTTATTTCCTCGGTCAAGTGGAGAAGCGCCATCATTTAGAATCAATTTTGTTAGCTACAGAATCAATTAAATTAGGCAAAAAACCAAAAATAGATTAATCTTCACCCCAAAAAGATAGAGACACTTTCATCGGTGTCTCTATCGGTTTTTAGCCCCCTTTGGCAAAACTCACCATCACTAAAATCGAGAGCAGGATACCGGGGACAAGTAAACCCGCTAATAATCCAAATTCAGTCAGCGTCATAGGAAAATATGCCCAAAATTCCATCACTTCCCACTCTAACCCCCTCTTCCGGCCACCTCAACAAAGCTTAAGGAAAATTTAAAGCCTTTTACCAGTTTTTCTCCTATCAGTTGTCCGACTAGACAAACCAAAAAGAGTCTTTTTGATGTTGCCAAGCGGTTTATAAGTAGCTGGTTATAATTAAATTAAAAATGGATTTTAGGTTCGATCCCCCCTGCCCCCCCTTGATAAGGTAGGGTTGATTCATGAATCAACCCTACGCTTGATAAGGGGGGTGTCTGATAATTTTTAACGCCTACCTACTTAATTCTTTTTTCAGCGCTTCGTATAAAGCTGAATAATCTTGTTCTGCTAATCCCATTTCTAAAGCTTTTTCCAGAAGGCTCTGTACTCCTGTTAGGGGAAAAGTGGTTAAATCTAACTTCTCCGATTCCTCTAAAAAGAGATTGACATCTTTGAGTAAATGTTTAGTGGGAAAATTAGGGTTAGCATAATTTTCTTCTAACATTCTGGTTAATTTTTTGTCAAAAGTAGGCGCATATAAGGCACTTTGACGCAGGATAGTCATGAACTTTTCTAGATCTACTCCTTGCTGGGATAAAAAAGCTAAACTCAAAGCAAAAGCACTGGTTAGAGCGGCAATTAATTGATTTAAAGCTAATTTTAACGCCGCGGCGGTTCCCACTGCCCCGATTAACATCGGTTCTTGACCAAAATGTGCTAATAAATTTGACCATTGATGGAACTGTTTCTCCGTTGCTCCCACCATAACTAAGAGAGTGCCATTTTTAGCTTCGGGAATACTTCCTAACACGGGTGCTTCTAGATATTCTCCCCCTTTAGCAACAATTTTATCTCGCAGTTGTTTACTTTCAGAAGGAGCAATAGTTCCCATCTGGATAATAGTCCGATTATTGAAGTTAGATTGCTCGGAATTTAATCCTAAAACCTCTTGGATAACGGCGGCATTAGTTAACATTAAAATTAGACAATCTGCCTCTTGAATAACTTGATCGGGACAGCTAACTGTTTTGGCTCCCAACTGCTGTAAAGGTGCTAATTTTTCTAAGGTGCGATTATAGGCAATAACAGAAATTTTCTGATTTAATAATCTTTCTACCATTGGCGTTCCCATTAATCCTGTTCCCAAAAATCCAACTTTCATAACTCAACTTTTCCTGATTTAGTGATTAGTTTTTACTTGTTTTTATGGCTGTCCAATGACGTTCGGAAGACTGATAAATTTTAACATTTTTTAATCCCGATTGCTGGATTAAATCTTCGATTTCTGCTAGGGTAAAAGCGGCCTGGAGAGAATCCTTAAATAGTTGCGCTTGTCGGGGAGAAAAATTAGGATCGATTTCCCTCACCATCCCCTGGATTATTTCCTCGGAATCGGGACGGAATAAATCTCTTAAAAAAATGCCACCATTGGGTTTTAAAACTCGCTTAATTTCCCTTAAAAAAGGCAGAGGATTTTCGAGATGGTGGATTAAACTATTAGAAATAACTAAATCAAATTGCTCGGATTGGTAGGGAAGATTTTTTCCATCAACTTTTTCTAATTTGATCTGTTCTTGACAGTTAGCACTCAGGATATTTTTTTGACCAATTTCTAACATAGAATCGGCCAGATCAATAGCGATAATTTGCCATTGGGGACGCAGTTGACAGAGCATAATCGGAATGCGTGCAGTACCGGTTCCCACATCTAATACCCTAGCATTAATACCGGCCAATTGTACGGCTTCTTTAGCAAAATTAGTATTAACTTCGGTGAAGTCCATGGCATCATATTCGATCGCTTCTTCCCGATCATCCATTACTTCCGGTTCTAAAATTCTTTCCATAGAAAAGCTATCCTTAAGGATTACAATATTCACAATACATCGGATCGGCAGTTTTTTGACCGTTGGGAAAGAGTTTTTCCTCTCGATAATCACACCTTTGACAACCGTATAGTTCCAGTTTAATTAAAGAGGTGGGAAAGTGACATAAACCACAGGGTAAACCCGATGTTCTTTCGATAATATCAAACCCCGGACAACCACAATTAGGACATAATTGATTAAGTTTCTGCACCAGATTTGCTGTCGCAGCTGCAATTGCTTTCATCCGCGTGGGATTGTGCATAGCACGCATATCGGTTTCTAGGTGTACCTTGCCGTTTTTGTCAAGAATATCTTCAACAATTTTAACGAAATTTTTCTCGTCAGTAATTCCCTTAAAAATCTGCTCGGAGTCGAGAGAATTTTTATCAAACATCACCACTAAACCATGACTAGGAAACCCGATTTTTTCGGCAAATTCTAAAGCAGCTGCTAGATTAGTTACAGTTTGGTGAGCGTGATTAGTTTCCGTGACTATTGCTTGACCAATTATTTCTAGATTATGGACTCGATCGAGCAATAAAATCAATTCACGATTACAGGAAATCAACGGCAAGTGGGGATAGGGATAAAAACTACCCTCACTAGCAATTCCGATATCGTATCCCGAAAGCTCGATCGCTTGTTGTGCCTTCCTGCGAGCGGTTTCAATTTGTGTCCCGATGCGCTTAATATCCCGGGTAAAAGTGCCAAAGCGATCGGTATTAAAATTATCGGGTACAATCACCTTAAGGCCTATTTCTTGCGCTAAAATCGGTGCAATCACCCGCTCTTTTCCGTGCATAGTCCCTAAAATTGCTATCCGATCTTGAAACATCTTTGTCAAGTAAAAAGGAGACAGGAGACAAATTCACCTGATAACTGATGGTGGGTTACGGCGAATACTAAATAGGTGGTAAAATATCTAAGTTATTGTCGCCTAACCCACCCTACACTAAGTTGCTGGGGTTTTTTCCTGAGCTTGTTTTAATCTTTCTGCTGCTGTTTCCATGACTTCTGCAAAGTTTTCGAGAATTTCGCCGGGGTGCGCTTCGAGGATTTTTGTGGATAGGGAAATGCGATTTTTATATTCGTCAATTTCCGCGACTACCACTTTAATTGCTTGACCAACTTTAAAGAAAGTCATGGGAGAATTAAAAGAGGCTCCTGTCACCTGTTTAGCATGGAGTAATCCCGTCACTCCACCGCAATCGACAAAGACACCGTAGGGTTGTAATTTAACCACGGTGCCACTTAATAATTTACCCACAGCTAATTGACTGATAGCGTTAGCGCGAGCAATTTCTCGCTGAGATAAAACTAATTTATTATTTTCTTGATCGATTTGAATAAAAGTTGCGGTTAAAAGTTGTCCGATCAGGGAATCTAAATCATTTTTTTCGATTAAATGGGAGCGAGGGATAAATCCTTTTAATCCCTCCACCTCTCCCGTCACTCCCCCCTTATTCACCCCCGTGACGCGCAGCTGCACCGACTTGCCACTTTCAGAGATTTCCCTGACATTTTCCCAAGCTTTTTGTAGTAATAATTGCCGCAGAGACAGGGTAACTTGTCCTTCCGCGTCCTGTCCACGGGTAATCAGAAAATCGAATTCTGCACCTATGGGTAAAGCTTCAGCAATAGAAATAACATTTTCCAGGGAAATTTCCCTTAAAGGAATAAAAGCGGAGGATTTGCCGCCAATATCGATGAATGCTCCATCGGAGGTGTGTTGATCGACTCTCCCGCGCACGATCTGCCCTTTTTCAAATTGATAATCGTATTGATCAAGAGCTTTGGCAAAATCGTCCATGGAAAAGGCTGGGTTCGGTGTCATGATAAATAGAATGGTTACAAGTATAATTTCGATCTGCTTCCAGTGTAAGCTGAAGCTTGAGGGGTCAGACCATTAAGATTTAAGAAGGCTAAATAACTCTAGCACATGATCCCAGGCAGATTTGGCCGCATTAGCATTATAACTAGCCCTTTGGTCGCAGAAAAAGCCATGGTCGGCATTTTCATAGCGGAAAACTCGATGAGGAATTTGATAACGGATTAATGCGTTTTCTATCTCATCCACTTGCTTTTGAGGAATACTCGCATCTAACATCCCGAAAAATGCGTAGATTGTCCCTTTGATTTGGGGAGTCACCTTCACTGTCGCTTGACCACCCCCAGGGGTTCCCGTGGTGATTCCCGCACCGTAAAAAGAGGCACTAACTTTGATATCCTCTAGAGTGGAGACAAGATAAACCACATGACCACCAAAACAAAAACCGATCGTGCCGACACCGGTTTTTTTCACCTGTGGCAAACTATAAAGATAATCGATGGTGGCTTGGATATCGCTGATTAATTCGGCTGCTTTGGTTTGTTCTTTGTACTGACGACCGATTTCAATATCTTCCATACTGTACCCCGTTTCAAAACCAGGAGCGAATCGCTGATAAATGGCAGGAGCGATCGCTATATAGCCTTCTTGGGCAATTCTGCGGGTGACATCGCGAATATGGTCGTTTACGCCGAATATTTCCTGAATCACGATAATTGCTGGATAAATTCCCCCTTGATCGGGAATGGCTAAATAGGCATCTATGTCAATATCTTTGTTAGAAATCGTAACAGTTTGCGTATTAATAGTCATAATTTTCTCGATGAAAAGGGTTTTAGGGTGTTAGGGTTTTAGGGTTGTAGGGTTGTAGGGTCTTAGGGTTGTAGGGTTTTAGTTGAATTCCCCCAATTCCCCATCTCCCCAATTCCCCATCTCCCCATTCCCCAATTCCCCATTTCCCCACTTCCCCATTCCTCAAATTAAAACAAACTTTTCCAAGGCCGCAGCCACCCCATTTAAGTTTACACTAGGGGCAACCCAATCGGCTTGATCCTTAACAGCTTGGGGAGCATTACCCATGGCAACACCGACACCCGCATAGGTGAGCATAGAAACATCATTAAAATTATCACCGATCGCCATAACGTTTTGCGGTTGTAATCCTAGGATATCTTCGGCCAAAAATTGGGTGGCGCTTCCCTTGGTAGCCTCAACGTGGGTAACTTCAAAAAAAGTCGGACTCGATTGGGTAAAGTATAAATCTTGATTTTGATAGCGTTGCTGTAAATGATGCCAAATCTCGGCGATAAATTGCTTATCTTCCCCCATGGCTAGGATTTTAGTGGTTTTGTGGGCAACTTTGCGTAAATCTCCCACTGCTTCGGCAATAATACCCGATCGCTGCCGATAGAATTCCGTTTCCGCGTTTAATTGCCGCACATAAAGCACATCGTCCATATAAAAATTAAGGGAGATTTTCTCTTTCCATTGGGGTTGTTCGAGATAATCTAAAAGATCGATCGCCAAGTCGGGGGAAATGGGAGTATGTCGATGGTGAACTTGGGAAACAGGATCTTGAATCCAAGCGCCATTGTAAGCAATTAAAGGTAAAGTGGATTTAAGGCGTTTATGAAAACGTAAAGCCGAGCGGTACATCCTACCAGTGCCAATAGCGACGGGAATTCCCTTTTTTTGGACGGCCGAGACAGCTTGCACCACAGCTGGATTAACCTGATTGTTATCACCGGCGATCGTTCCATCCACATCAACAACGATTAAGCGAATATCCACAGTCTTGTCCCATTCAACGGTAACAGTTATTGACACTCTCGCCGTCAAGCTACGCTGTGACTGGAGATTCTTGCTTCTACTCCTCTTAACTAGACACAATCGGAAGACTATGCCCCCGTCAGACCGAATCCACAAGCGTTTTAGTTTAACGTCTACCGACTGCCCGGCGGCGGACGGATCTGAATTTTATTTGTGGGCTGTTTTGACCTTAGCCGTTAAGCTTCTATCCTGCTTGACCCGTCACCATTACATTTTCAAGGGCGATATTTGTTCCGAGGTACAAAGGAGCGGGAGGTTTCCGTGATCCCTTACGCGCTTTACCGCTTTCTGTATTCTAGCGAAATCCCTCGAAAATTGTCAAAGTATTGAAAGCTAGGATGGAAGGCATGGGATTAAATGCAACAGTCCGAACATTTGGATACACGAATAAAACAATATTAAATTGGGAAAAGAAATTATCAGCCTGACAAGAAACGTTAGTATTTAACTCTAGATAAAATGTCACCATAATTACCTCAAAAACTGCCCTAGTTAATTATTTTTAGCTAGTTGACTAACAAGCCATGCTCTTAAATTCTTTTCTGCCTTCACTTCATCCTCTTTAGCAGTGGCTAAAAATTCATAGAGTTTAGTTTTCGGAACTAGGGGAAAAGTCGGACTAAATTCTCCTTCCTGATAAACCCCCTTTTCTAACCGATAAATGCGCCAGATTTGTCCATTAAAACGCC
>NZ_JAPZQJ010000543.1:0-10229 GCF_027530405.1 Microcystis sp. LE19-41.2A
ATGACATCCGAGCCAGACGGCCATTTGCCGTTGAGATAAATTTCCCTCCTGACTAAGTTGGTAGAGCAAGTTTCTTTGTTCTATGTTAAGATGTTGGTGGCTCATTTTTGGGTCTGATTTGTTTTTGTTAATGATCAGACACTACCTGATGAGCCTTTCTTTGTCAACTCTTGAGGTTGATGCGTTTCATTTTTGAATTGGCGATTCCACACATTTATCTAAGGGTAAAACATCTAAAGCTATAGACTCAAATTCCGTACTAAGACACCTTTCCCTAGTGGTGACTAATATCTTAATCCTAGAATCTTTTGGTAACATTCGATCGGGAATTCGGTCGATATTGGGGACATCATCGAGAATTAATAATAATTTTCCCTGCTGAGGTAGCCAATTTTGCCAATACCAGTCCACTTGTTTTTCTAAAGATTCTTTTTTCAATATTTCTGGTAAAGATAGATAGGGACCAGCTAATTTAACTATTTCTTCTGCTAAACCCGATAGTCGCAAGGATAACCAATATTGTGCCGCGTATTCCTGTTGGTATCGTTTCGCATATTCCAAAGCTAAAGCGGTTTTTCCTATTCCCCCTAACCCTTCCACTGCACAAACAATCACCCCTTGTTCTGTTTGCAATTGCTGATGAATTAAGGTTAACTCATCTTCCCTCCCGACAAAATTAACCGTACTTTTGCCCACATTACTAGGGATAGAGGGAATACTTACTTTTTTAGACGATTTTTCACTCCTGCGATCGCACGATTAAATGTGGGAAAATAACGCTTAAAAGTTGACTCAGTATCTAATTCCGCTTCGTAGGTCAGGGAAACAAAAGGGGGTATAGTAGATAGGGCCGCTTTTAATTTGGCTGCTGCCGATCGCTCTGGTTGATTGAGTTTAGCCAGAATTTGGTTTAATGATTCTAAGATTTGTACAGAAGCAAGTTCAGGGGGTGGTTCTGCGGTAATTGCCGTCAATTCTGTGACAATTTCTGCTACCATTACCTCGGCATCAGGAAAGGACGATTCTTGACTCTCGCTGGCGATTAAATCCCATTTTTCTCGTTCAAATTTTTTAATTTCTGTGCGCTTATCGTTTATGCGTTGCTGCAAAAGAACTTTATCTTCTGGACGCGCACCTGTCCACGCATCGCGGATTCCCGCTAATTGTTCTTTTAAGCGTTGAATATTTTTATCGAGATTTTGTAATTCGCCAGCAGACATAGAGAAATAAGGTTAAATTACAGGGTTAATTTAATTATGATCTATCCATCTAGAAATGTCATTCCTGTGGCTGTCCCCCACTCCCCAACACCCAACCCCTCACGGATCGCTGAAAAAGCCTAGCTCAATCTGGAAATTTTGATTATGATCATTAGTAATTGACCTTTATTTGTGATATAGATTCAAAGGAGAGACACGGTGTCCACAGAAGTCATCGAAAAGCGTTCCACAGCGACAATCCGTAAACCAGCACCGCGTTATCGCGTTTTACTCCACAATGACGACTTTAACTCGATGGAGTATGTGGTTCAGAGTTTAATGCAAACGATCGCCGGTATGACGCAACCCCAAGCAGTCGATATCATGATGGAAGCGCACACTAATGGTACGGCCTTGGTGATTACCTGCATCCAAGAACACGCGGAATTTTACTGTGAAACCTTGAAAAATAAAGGTTTAACCAGCAGTATCGAACCCGATGAATAAAAGATTGCGGGTAATTGCCACTTACCCAGTCCCCCTGCGACTGGGAATTTTTATTTTGCTCTTACTTTTTCTCTGGTTGCCGATCGCACTTCCCCTCTATCACTTTTTTGCCACTAATGCCAATCTTGTCTCAATTTTGACCCTTTCTGTTCTCTATCTGGAATTTTTGGGGTTATCCCATTGGTGGGGACGGATAATTTATGGCGATGAGGGATTAGCCGATTATGGGTTGATTTGGCGAAGAAAAACGCCGATCGAGTTAATTAACGGGTTGGCGATCGGTTTATTTTTCACTTTCTCGCTTTTTCTGTCCCAAGCGTTCCTAGGTTGGTTAAATTTCTTACTGGCAAATCCCCAGATCAGCAAAATCATCCTGGAGGGGTTTTTAGTCGCTTTAGCGGTGGGTTTTGCCGAAGAATTGCTATTTCGGGGCTGGTTACTGGGAGAATTAGAAAAGGATTATCGTCCCGCTATCGCTCTAGTGATTAGTGCCTTAATTTTCGCTCTTACCCACTTTATTAAACCTTTAGCCGAAATTATCCGCACTTTTCCCCAATTTCCTGCCTTAGTCTTGCTAGGATTAATTCTCGGTTGGGCAAAACGCGCCTGTGGTGGTAGTTTGGGTAAAAGTATCGGTCTGCACGCGGGTTTAATCTGGGCATACTATATATTAAATGTGGGTCAGTTAATTAAATACACTGGTACTGTTCCCGATTGGTTAACTGGAATCGATAAAAATCCTTTAGCGGGAGTGATGGGTTTACTTTTCCTGACAATTCTCGCTATCTGGATCAGAAAAAAAGCAGTTTTGAGTGAACGATAAGGGATTAAATCAATTACTATAAAGGGGAAATTGCCCATGAGAGTTATAGCCGATGAATCGATTATTATCTTTTCTAGAATATCGCCCGCGTTTGCGTAATATCCTATCTTTTTGTTTCTCTCTTATCGTCATGCTGTTGATCGGTGTAGGCAAAGTCACAGCACAAGATTTAAATAATTCTACTCTGGATTTAGTTGCTAATCTCTGGATGTTAATAGCCGGCTCGTTAGTATTCTTTATGAATGCGGGTTTTGCCATGCTGGAAACGGGTTTTTGTCGTACTAATAACGCCACTAATGTCTTGGCTAAAAACCTAATTGTCTTCTGTGTTTCTGCCTTGGCTTATTGGATGTTTGGTTTCGGTTTAATGTTTGGCAATACATCAGCACTAGGGAATAGTTTCTCTGGTGATACAGGATTTTTCTTGGAAATTTTAACCCCTAATAATCAATACATTCAATTCCAAAAATTGTGGCCAGGTCGTTCAATTGCCACTTTATTTTTCTTTCAATTAACTTTTGCGGGAACTGCGGCGACCATTGTATCGGGAGCAGTGGCAGAAAGGGTTAAATTTTGGGCATTTTTGCTATTTAGTTTCTTTTTAGTCGCTTTTTCTTATTCTCTGACAGGACATTGGATTTGGTCATCGGAAGGATGGTTATATAACTTATTTAAGTTTCGAGATTTTGCTGGTTCAACGGTGGTGCATTCGGTGGGAGGAATGGCCGGATTAGTGGGTGCTTGGTTGCTAAAACCGAGAGATGGACGTTTTGGTTATAATTGCAAAACTGACTGTTATGAAGAAAAAGAAAGGGGAAATTTTGCTCCCCATCAGTTAGGATTTGCAACCCTTGGTTGTTTAATTATTTGGTTAGGATGGTTTGGTTTTAATGGTGGTTCGGCGGTAAATTTGGATGATGTCCCCATGGCAATTACTACCACGATGATTGCCGCTGCTGCTGGGGGAGTTTTGGCATTAATTCTTAATCCTTTAATCGGTCGCAAAGCCAGTTTATCCACAATTATTAATGGCATTTTAGGGGGATTAGTGGGGATCACGGCATCATCAGGTTATGTTAATATCAGATCAGCTATTATCATTGGTGGCATTAGTGGCATTACTGTCTTATTAGGAGAAGAATTTTTAATTAAAACTAAAGTAATTGATGATCCAGTGGGAGCAATTCCAGTACATCTTTTTTGTGGTTTTTGGGGAACAATAGCGGTGGGTTTCTTTAGTAATAAAGATGCGAGAGAATTTGCCAATGGATTAACACAGGATAGTCCTATATCTCAAGTCGCTTTTCAATTTTTTGGATGGATTGTAGTCATGGCATTTACTTTTATTTTTAGTTTAATTCTCTGGCTAATGATTGGCAATCTCCTCTATTATATGCAAATAATTGTTTTACGTCAAAAGAACCCACAGGTTAATTACTCTCATGTTAGAAGGAGTCAATCCTTCAATGTTTCTGACCTATTCTTTTTATTTTGGTCACGGGGAAGGGAAGGAATCCGAGTATCATTATCCGAGGAATTAACGGGTAGCGATGGGGTATTTAGTGATTGAAAAATTAATGTTTATTCAATAAGTTTTTGGCAATCTGGATTATCTTGCAAAGCTCGATCGATATCCGATTTCCAAGCTCTATCCTTATACCAAATTTTTGCCCGAGATTGAGCTTCTTTAAAGTTATCAGAAGATGGGGGGATTTTGCACAAAATTTCAAAACCACCTTCTCTACCCGGCACATGAGCCACAAAATTATTGGCAGCTAGTCCTATTGCTTGCTGAATTAACTTTAATTCAGTTAATTGAGTCCCACACTTTTCAGGAAACTGATCACCTTGTTTCCTTTCCAATTCTTGCAGTTGTTGAATAGTCCTGTTTAAGCTAATATTAAAATCTCGTTTAGCACAAATTTCTGGAATACTAGGTGATGGTGAGGGTGTCTCCACGCCATTAGGAGTCTTTTCAGGAGTCTTGAATGACCAAAAAGTAAATCCAAGAAAGCCTAATAGTGCCAAGAAAGATAATATTTTAGTTAAACCAGCAGGAGGATTCTCCACATCAACTAATTTTTCTAATTCTTGTTTAACCCATTTAAAATTAAATACTTCTTTATAAATTCGATTGGTCACTTCTAGATACTCATCATTTTTAATCACTAATTCTGCTTGCTGAAGTGCCAATTTTTCTGGTTTATTATCAGCAAAGACTCTCCCCTGCAAAATGTCTTGATAGATTTCTAATGTTGACCTAACATTTTTATCAGGAGTTAAGAGACTGTTTTGTATTTTCCAGAGATGGGCTGCCGCTTTATTTTGTAACCAATTTTCTACAATATTTTTCTGAATCAATTGTTCAATTACTGGTTTTTCTTCTCCTTCCCGCAACTCATTTTTATTGTCGATTAGCAAACCGATAACTATTTCCGTTAACTCCAAGTTACCACCCGTCCAAGCTAAAGTTTCCTCAATTAAAGCTGCTCGTTGATTCTCCTCAAATTTGGGCGTTAATTGTTTTTCAGCCAGTTGATATGCTTCCCCTTGACGTGCTATCTGTGCTTTTCGTTTGGCTGCGATTTCACTTAACTCTAAAAAACGCTTTTCTGACTCATTAAGGTCTTGATTTTTACTCCAAGTTAAAGCTTCTGCTAAATCTTGATCAGAAAGAAGTTTAGTGTCATCTTCCCCTGAATTTAACCAAACTTCGTACTTTTCAATGTATGGAGGGATTTTATTTAATTCCGTTGTCACCCAAGTTTCATTAAAAACATTTCTATAAATCTTATTATAAACTTTTAACTTTTGTCGGTCTTGAACTACCAATCCCGTTAAGCGTAATTCTATTTGATCAAGACTACCATCATCGGTAATTTCACCATTTCTTAAAATTTCTAGGTAAAGCTTCAGCATTCTTCTACCCGTGACACGCTTATTTAATAAACGATTCCGAATAGTTTTTAGGTGTTCTGGACTATCTTGAGATACCCAGTTACTAATTACTTGCGACTGGATAAAATCGCTGACATTAATCGGGGTTGCTGGGGATTCCTTGCCAAATCCAGGGCGAGATGTGGAGATTAAATGACAAATTTTTTGAGTTAAAAATGGTTGTCCACCTGTCCATTCTATAACCTCCTCTAAAACCCGTTGCGGTGCGATAACTTTGTCCTGCAATCCCTCGGCAAGTTTTCTGGCATCCCTTATAGTAAATCCAGATAATCGAATATCTTGACCAATATTAAAAGAACCACGATTATTATCTCGAATAAAGTTAGAAACCGTCGCTACCCCCAACATACAAAAGGTTAGACGTTGATAATCACGATTGTGAGGACGTTTTTCATGACAGCTACGCAGCCAAGCAAAAAAAGCATCTGTGGAAAAATTTAAGCTCAGAATGCTATCAATTTCATCAAAACAGATAACAATAGGTCGGGATACCTCCTTTAAGAGAATTTCCTCTACAAATTGATCAAGACGATTAATAGCTGATTTATAGGCTCGTTCATCCCACCAAGTTTGCTCTTTTTCCCGAATAGAAAGATCAAATCGTTTAACCAGTTGCTCAAATAATACTCGATACCAAATATCTTCGGATAGGTTTTTTCCTAGACCACTCAAATCAATGGTAGCACAATCAATATTATCCTCTTTCAGTCGTTTTTGTGTCTGTACCCACAAACTTGATTTTCCCATCTGACGGGAATTTAACACATAGCAATACTGTCCATTTTTTAGATAGTCATAAAATATATCATCTGCTTCCCGCTTGATATAACTAGGTGCATCTAGGGGAACGCTGCCTCCAACATAATAAAAATTGGTCGCCATAGGATTAAAATTAGCAATTTGTCTGATTGGTTAAGTTCGATGAATAATTTAATCAAAGGTTATCTGTCCCTAAGCTAGTCCGCATTTAAAGTTCTGGGTTCGATGGGGGAACGGGGAACAGGTGAAAACGAATATTAGATTTAGATGTACAACAGTTTAACTAAATATAGCAATTCCCATAGTTGTGAGGTACAGAGTCTTAGGTTTTGAGGAGTCAGGAGTCAGGAGTTAAGATTTTGGTGTACCTCATGAGATTGGGAAACGCTATATATTGGATTTTAGGAGGATAGGCGATACCTAAAATAGTCGCTGTATAGTGGATAACGGGGTTGAACAGCATTCTGCACAAAGGTTACTAATCCTAAACTATGAAGTTGCCAATTAATTGTTGCACCTAAATCAACGGGAGAAGAGGACTCTACAACCTTTTTCATTCCTGCTGCTAGGTTTGGATGTTCTTGTAAGTTTAGCAAATGTCCTCGCAAATGATCCCCATAAATTCCCGCTTCCGTGGCTGCTGTCTCTAAAAAATCTGCTAAAGACAGTTGTTTTTGGGTAATCCCATAAATCGCTTTTTGGATTAAATAGGGATGTCCCCCGACAAGATTAATTATTCTTTGCAGTTCATCTTTTCCCAAGTTAGCCTGATATTTATTAGCTAGAATCAAGACCTGTTCTAGAGTAAAATCAGGTAACAGGATTTCTGTTCCTACATTGAAAGGAGATTTATTCAGGTCAGCAGGAACATAATTTTCTGTGGAATAGGTGATAATTAAGTGTAACTTTTGCCAAGTATTATTATTTTTTGCCTCCTCGTGCCAAAGACGAAATAAACTAAGGAAATCGTCAGCAACGCTGGTATAGGTAAAGAGACTATCTATCTCCTCTAAAACTAAAATTAGGGGTTTATCCAGCTTTTTGAGCAAATGGTCTTCAAAATAGGCAGTACAGCTATAAAGTCCTAATCCTTCTTGCCATTTTTCCTGAAAGAGAGCTGCTAACCCTAATTTCTTGGAAATAATCAAAGCAAACCAAGAAAGCAATCGGTCTAAATCGCCGAGAATTCCTTTACTTGCTTGTAAAAAACTGAAACTGACGGTTTTATACTCTCTTTTGTCAACTTGACTCAAAATTCTATCGACTAATAGGGTTTTACCCATCCCCTTGGCTGATTTAATCCGCAATAATGAACCTGCTTGACTCACCGTCTCCAGACAAAGCTGTTCCACTGGAGGACGTTCAATATACTTGGAAAAATCCGCGGCCCGGTTTTCTCCCTCATCCTCAGACGTGGCAGCAGCTGTTTCCTCCAACTCATCCCAGTCAGTGATTTCTCGATAATCAAGGGCTAATTTTTGACAAATTTCATAAAAATTGAGATTACTAATCGATTTACCGTTAAGAAAAAGGCTAATAGTCGATTTTGCGAATCCTAAATCCTCAGCAAGCAGCTCTTGACTTGCGTAACCATTGAGTTTAACTGCTTGTTTGACTCTAGGGATATATTCTGATTTTACTTTAAGCGATCGCCCCATAAACTTCCATCAATCGACGCAATCTCTATTTTATCGCAAAAAACTCAGACATATCTCAGTCATTCTCAGTCATGAACTCAGAGAGTCATGACTGAGGATCAAGATGTACTGGTCGAAGTGTATTTATAAACTACACAAAACAGAATGCTTGACATATTTCCTTCTAAGTCCAAAGACAATGACACTTATAAGGGTGATTCTGGGACTTCAGCTAAGTCTGACAATTATTTAACCTCCGAGGAGAAGTCTCTTTTATCTGATTTACTCAAAGTTAGGGCTGCCACTGTCGTAAGCTTTAAAATTGAAACAGATAGAGTTGGAGAAGCTGACTTACAAGATAAATTAAAAGAACTAAAGGACAAAGGCTATATCAAAGTCAATAAACAAAAAAACTACGAAATCTTTACTCCCACTTGGAAAACTCGTTGGCTCAGGGTAAATGGTATTTTGTAGTCAGGTTCTAACGGAATTAGATAAGTTTCCTTTTTTCAGTTCATTCACCCATTACCTATTTTTGGTAGATTCTCAGGCAGCTGCCGCCACCGACCTTTCTAGTGAAATACAAAAATTTGTGGAAGGACATCGGTGGTCTTTTGTGGTGACTGCGATAATTATTGGAGTAGCAGTTGAAACTAGAATTAGCTATTTCTCAGCTTTTAGGATTCGTCATTTATTTCCCAATTTAAAAAAGGATTTTTTAAATTCTTTTGTTCGTTTATTAACTGTCAAAATTGTTATATCAATACTCTTATACTATCTCATTCAATTTATATTTTCTCTATTAAGCTCGATTGAGGATGATGTATATGTGGGTTTAATCATTGCTCTAGTCTTTGGTTTTATTATTAGTTCCTTAAACCCTAATTTAGAACAAATTGACCAAGTAATGGGTGGATTTAGCCCATCGACAATTAATCCTGTCTCCAGTCTGATCAAAAAGCTATTAGAGTTGTACCAAGGATTTCAAATATCTATTATGGAGACTTTCGACGAGAAATTGGCATCGGAGAAAACTATACTGTATGATGATACCAGACATGAATTTGATCGTTTTCAAATACTTACTATTCAAAAATACATCGAAGAATTAATCGGGAGATATACACTGGAAAGAACGCAAAAGAACTATCAAAGAAGATTAGACGCTATTCTAGGAGGATTTAGTGGCAGCGATCAGAAAGAAGAATTAATATGGTTATTATTTAGTATGGTTTTTACTGATGAAGATATTAATAAAATTAGAAATAACCCAACACAATCAAGAATTTTAAAAAGACTGCGAACAATAGAACAGGGGAATAGTACGATAAATTAAACGTCGGACAGTTAATTAAATACAATTGTACTGCTTTTATCGATTAACTGGAATCGATAAAAATCCTTTAGCGGGAGTGATGGGTTGACTTTTACTGACAATTCTCGCCCTCTGGACCAGAAAAAAAGTAACCGATGTGGTAATGATTCGGTAGTAGTGGCGTAGCCCTCTTGCTTACCTGGTATGAATTGTGTTAAATATTTATTAATAAAAATAATTGCAACCCGCTCAGTCTTTAAACCTCTAGCTTGAGCATGACTTTTCTGATAAATATCTTTTTCTGGCTCCTGTCTGGCTTACTCAAATATCAGTCTAGCACCGAACAAAGTACCCCCTAGTTCACCTCTATTCCCCTGTCCTAATTGTGGTTCTCACCATAGGATCAAGAATGGTTCTATTCCTAAGGGAAAACCCAAACGTCAAGGTAAAGAATGTGGTCGTCAGTTTGTGATCAATCCCACTAATAAAACCGTATCTGACGAAACCAAACAATTAATTGATCAACTCTTGCTCGAACGAATTTACTGACGAGGAATTGCTAGAGTAACAGGGGTAAGTTGGTCATGGTAACAAAATTATGTCAACAATAAACTGGCGGCTGTACCCCGTCAAATAAAGGTTTCAGACAAACAAAAAGGTAAATTGGTTAGAGAATGTGATGAGATGTGGTCTTTGGTTTTTTCTAAGACAATAAAGGTTTATATTTGGCGGTTAATTGATAGAAATACAAGGGAAATTATTGTTGCTATTTAGGAGACAGGAGTCGTCAATCAGCCAAAAAACTTTGGGGACAGTTTACCAGGCGTTTACCGACAATGTGCAGTTGCTTACACAGACTTTTGGGAGTCCTATAAGACAGTAATTCCTAGTAAACGTCATCGACCAGTCGGTCAAGAAACTGGTCAAACTAATCCTATTGAAAGATTAAATAATACCTTTCGACAAAGGATTTCTCGGTTGGTGAGAGAGAGTCTATCTTTCTCTAAAAAAATGGAGAATCACGTTGGGGA
>NZ_JAPZQJ010000100.1:0-9841 GCF_027530405.1 Microcystis sp. LE19-41.2A
GACTTTCAAAAACCTTGCATTATCCTTCTTGTAGTACATCGCTTGGTACACAAAACAAGGGCAACAAAGCCTGAAACGACTGGCTACTGACGACCGGCTACTGACTCCTACCCCCAGGAAAAACTTTTTCAGCAGACCCTAACTAAACATCGATTGTAGTCTCCAAAAAGGATAGATACACCTAGGTTAATTCCTAGAGAAGTAATTTCGGTGCTGTCAACCAGAATAACTGACACTTACCTAGGGGATTTTCTTGATTGGGAACCTCTAGACCAATTATTCCCGCTTTTTTGACCGATAATTTCCCTTGAAACTTGCCCCAAACTAGCATTTCCGTCCAATAGCCTAAATCCGGTTCGTGGCCTACCAGTGCGATCGCATTTTCCTCTCGCTGATAGTCGGACTTTTGCCACCATTGCACCCAATCTTGAATATTGCCATTGGGCGATAGGGGATTAAATTGCTCAATTTTACGGCTTAAACCCGCTTTTTGCAAAATTTCGGCGGTTTGCACGGCACGCACCAGGGGAGAAGTCAAAATTAGGTCAAATTTCACCCCCAACTGTCCTAATCTTTGGGCAATTTTAGCAGTTTTGGCCCTACCTTCCTCGGTTAAAGGACGTTCCCCATCGTTGAGATAATCCCCCGATTGTCCTGCTAATCCATGACGCACAAAATAAAGTTTCATATCAGTGTTAGGTCGGTCTTGGCAATGTTAACAGATAGCTGAGGTCTAATAGCTAGGTGCGAATTACCTTTTCATCTGGGTTAACTAGATGGGAAAGTTTCTGTTTAATTTGGGTGTCATAGAGTTCCCACTTAAGTTTTGCGTATTCGGCATTATTATTAAAACCACCGAGGAAACCGATAGGAATTTCAAAACCTCCGGCCATATAACGACCACCACCAAAAAAGCGACCTTGGTTATCCTGTCCGAAAGCTTCCTTGAGAAATTCATCGGGATCTAGGGTAATTTTACTGGTACGCATAGAACCAATGACTAACTCGATCTCCTCATCTTCATCGTGAACGATACCATAAACTAAAGCCGTGTGAACATTTTCTTCTGTCACCAAAAAATCGGCAGCTTGGGGAATCGCATCCCGGTCATCATAACGCAAATAACCGACCCCAGCGATCGAATAATTATTTTTAATAATACGGTTTTTTAAGGCCCGTTCAATCACATCCATCACCCGTCGGGATCTGGCCGATTGCAGGACAGCGTTTAATAATTGGGCATCGTAGAAACGACTGAGATAACCAGCAGCAATAAATTCACATTCTTGCGCTTGCATTAAATTATTCGTATCCGATCGCAATCCGTGCATCAAGGCTGTGGCACACTTAACATGGACGGTATCGCTACTATTAAAACTTATTAACCCTTTTTGGATATATTGGGTTAACATCGTCGCTGTTGCCCGGATTTGGGGACGAATATCGACAAATTCCGCCTCTAGATCCCCTTGGCGAGTATGATGATCAATCACGACAATAATGGGAATTTTTGCCTGTTTAACCAGAGTGGTTAACTGACTATTGGTTCCCTGACCATCGACAAAAACACAACCCTGATAAACCGAAAGATCTCTATCCTTGAGGGTATGGACTCCCCAACGTTTAGCCGGTAAACCCGTTAGTTTTACCAAAGCGACATTTTCCTGATGGGAGAGAGTACCCGCATAGACTATATCACAATGAATATTGTACTGTTCGGCGATAATTTGATAGGCCCAGGCACTAGAAAGAGCATCGGGATCCGGGAAATCCTGCATCACCACAATTTGATTTTCGCTGCGGTGATTTTCCAAAGTACGTCGCAGGCGATCGATTAGGGAAATAAGTAGGGTATCATTACTAACCGTGACTGGAGGAAGGGGACATACTGCCGGTGCTTCCCCTACCACTACATCAGTTTCGAGGGACTTGGCAGGAACTAGACTCAGTAATTCAGCCATCATTTTTAGAAAAGTTTGCTTAAAGGTAGATTCAGTCAGGATTTTTTGAGTTAATTAATTCTAGACGATATTCTCGCTTGATCGGTTCATCTCAAATATTAAGCTTTTCTTGCCCCTAGCTCCTTACTCTGGGGCCATAACTCTAGTCTATCAAAAGACCCCTGCCGTTTGTTCTGGGAGAGGAGTTAGGGCAATTAACCATCGCTGCCATTACTTGAGAAAATAGATACTATACCAAACCCCTTAATTTTCCCTTCAGGCTCGACCATCTACCTAATTCTTGAGTAAAATTTCATGGCCCAACTGGACAACATCGAAGCGATCGAAAAAAAGCTCTGGAAAGCGGCCGACACCCTGCGCGCTAATTCTAACTATGCCAGTAACGAGTATTTTCTGCCCGTTATGGGCTTGATTTTCCTCCGTCATGCCTACAGTCGTTTTCTCAAGGTTAAAAGGGAGGTAGAGGCGGATTTACCGAAGCGAGGGGGTAAAACACGCTCCTTAACCAAAGAAGATTTCTTGTGCAAAGGAGCGATCTATCTCCAAGAAAAAGCTCAGTTCGATTTTCTGGTGGCGCTCCCCGATAGCGTCAATCGCTCGACCTCCTTAATGGAAGCAATGCTATCGATCGAGGGGGATTATCCACCTTTAGGGGGTATTTTACCGAAAACGGAATACCAAGAACTAGATAACGTGGTATTAGGGAATTTACTACGGATTTTAAACCCAGAAGAGTTAAAAAAAGCCGATGGGGATATTTTCGGGCGAATTTATGAATATTTCCTAACACAATTCGCTAATCTCAAAGCTCACGATAACGGAGAGTTTTTTACTCCCGTTTCTCTAGTATCTTTGATCGCCAATGTTTTAGAACCCGATCACGGATTGGTTTTCGATCCTGCCTGTGGTTCGGGGGGAATGTTTGTCCAGAGCGCACATTTCGTTGAGAGACAGCGCATCAATCCCCAGATGTTAACTTTTAAAGGGTTAGAGAAGAATCCGACCACAATTCGTTTAGCCAAGATGAATCTCGCGGTTCACGGTTTAGAAGGGGATATCCAAAAAGCGATCACCTACTACGAGGATCCGCTGGCATTGGCCGGGAAAGTGGATTATGTGATGGCCAATCCTCCCTTCAACGTGGACGAGGTGGATAGTAAGGTAGATGGTGATGAGCGCTTACCCTTCGGATTGCCGGGGGTTAATAAAAGTAACAAAGTTTCCAACGGTAACTATCTATGGATCAGTTACTTCTACAGCTATCTCAATGATCGAGGAAAAGCCGGTTTTGTTATGTCTTCCCAAGCTTCCAGCGCCGGGAGAGACGAAGGCAAGGTAAGACAGAAGTTAATCGAGACGGGAACGGTGGACATAATGATCGCGATCCGCTCCAACTTTTTCTATACCCGCTCCGTACCCTGCGAGTTGTGGTTTCTCAATCGAGGGAAACCCGCCGAGCTTCAAGATAAGATATTAATGATCGATGCCCGCAATATTTACCGGAAAGTAAACCGGACGATCAACGATTTTAGCCCAGAGCAGTTAGAGAATATTCTCTCGATTGTCTGGCTCTATCGGAGCGAATCGAAGCGTTTTATCGATTTGGTTGTCGGTTATTGCCAGAGTATCGATCGAGAGTATCAGGGATCGATCGCTCTTTTACAAAACTATCGCGAGCATCTGGACAAGTTAACCGAGGCCCTAGAGAAATTTTATAATCTCATCGATGAAAAAGACGGAACATGGTTAGAACTCCGAACAGCATCTGAGCTTTTCAAAGATGACATCGATAAATACGCCGGTTTCGCTCCGATTTCCTATAACGCTGATGATTTAGAGACTTTACACGAGGCTGTCCGCTGTTATCACGAATACGGCGAATTTAGCCGGGATCTGGGCAAACAGGCGGATCTGGTGAATAAATTATTAGGTCGAGCGATCGAGCGTGCCGAGAAGGATCTGGGGGCAAGAGATAGTAAACTGTGGTGGAATTCCCGCGAACTCAACACCTTACGCAAAGAAGCTGATACAAACCGTCAGAATGCGATCGAACAGCTTAAATCGGTTCGTGGTTTCTACCGTCACGCTCACTGGCTATTAGAAAGGTTCCCCGATGCCAAGCTGCGGGATGTGGAAGGGTTGGTTAAAGTGGTCGATCGCGAGGAGTTACAGGCGAATGATTGGAGTTTAACCCCCGGACGCTATGTAGGCGTTTCCCCAGAGGAGGAAGATGAGGATTTCGATTTCGAGGAAACGTTACGCGAAATTCATCTGGAGTTAAATGATCTCAACTCCGAGGCGATTCGTTTAGCTGATGAAATTGCTAAGAATTTTGAAGGGTTGGGGATTTAAAAAAGAACTTCGGTATATTTCCTTAAAGGAGACCGATGGAGATAGCGATCGTGTCTAAATTAAAATACGGTGTTTATTTTCTACCCTACAATCCCGATTTAGTCCCTAGAGCCAAGGAAATGCGAAAAAATCCCACACCGACAGAAAAAAAGTTATGGGCTTTTCTCCGACAATTTCCTTTAAAAATGTGGCGACAGCGACCGATCGATCATTTTATCGTTGATTTCTATTGTCCGAAGTTGAAATTAGTGATCGAGGTGGATGGGGAGGTTCATCTTACTCCGGAGGCAATGGCTTATGATGCTAGAAGAACGAAGGTTTTAGAGGGATACGGATTAACGGTGATCCGTTTCACCAATGATGAGGTTAAATACGATTTCGAGGCGGTTTGTGAGAAAATATCGGGGTTTATCTCTTCGCTTCCTGTCTGTACGGAGGTTGATGATCCTCCTTAGTCCTCCTTGAAAGGTAATCCCCCCTAGCCCCCCTTTTCAAGGGGGGAACCGGAACCGGAATCGGAGCGCGGTAGGGGTGCTGGAGGTGAGACGGGCGCTATGGCTGCGTAAGTCCCCCTTGAAAAGGTTGGTAATCCCCCCTAGCCCCCCTTTTCAAGGGGGGAACCGGAGGGGGATAAAAAGTCCCGCTTCCCACCAGTGATTCCCAAATTTGGTAAGTTAGAAAAGGTTACATCTGCGGGCGATTTGTTTAGCTGATGAAATTGCGAAGAATTTTGAAGGGTTAGGAATTTAAACTTGTATCGATGGCGAGGTTTTAAATTATGAGATTTCCATATTTACGTCTAGCGGATTTATGTTCGATGACCACTGGAAAACTTGATTCAAATGCGGCAATACAGTATGGAGAGTATCCATTTTTTACTTGTGCTAGAGAAACCTATAAAATCAATAATTACGCATTTGACACCGAGGCCGTTTTATTAGGTGGTAATAATGCTAATGGTATTTTCCCTTTAAAATATTACTATGGGAAGTTTAACGCTTATCAAAGAACTTATATTATTGAATCCCTCGATCAAAACATTTTACTAACAAGATATTTATTCTATGCGTTAAAGCCAGCTTTATCACATTTTCAAAATGCTTCTATTGGAGCAACAACACAGTATTTAACAAAAAGTATATTAGATAACTTTAAAATTAAAGTTCCCGATCTCACTAGCCAAAAAGCAATAGTAAATATCCTCTCCAAATATGATGATTTAATCGAAAATAATCGCCGCCGCATCGAGTTATTAGAACGTTCAGCCCGCTTACTTTACAAGGAATGGTTCGTCCGTTTACGCTTCCCCGGACACGAACACACCCCGATTATTGATGGTATTCCTGAAGGGTGGAAATATTTAAAATTAGAGGAAGTCATATCAGATATAATTGATTATCGTGGTAAAACACCTAAAAAACTTGGTGGAGATTGGTGTAATTCTGGAATTCCAGCACTTTCGGCACTTAATGTAAAGAATAATCAATTAATCAACTTAGACAAATGTAAATTTGTCAATGAGAGCTTGTATGAAAAGTGGATGAAAACAGAATTACAGAAATATGATATTTTAATGACCTCTGAAGCTCCATTAGGTGAACTTTACTATTTAACTTCCGAGCAAAAATTCTGTCTTAGTCAAAGACTTTATGCTATTAGAGCCAATGTAGATGTTATTAAACCAGCAATGTTATTTTGTACTCTTTTAACTCCTAAAACTCAAGCAGAAATTCATTCAAGAGAAACGGGAACTACAGTCTTCGGAATCCGACAGTCAGCACTAAGAGAAATTTCTATATTAGTACCTTCAATCGAATTACAAGAATTAGCGACAGAAACTTTAGATTCTATATTCGAGCAAAAAGAAGTTCTTCAAAAGCAAAATCAAAAACTAAAACAAGCGCGTGACATACTACTTCCGAAACTTATGAATGGAGAGATCGAGGTGTAGAGGCGAAAGATCGATCGCACCTGTAAAAATCCCTGAAAATTGGCAATATTAATAAAATAAACCACTCCCCTGCACAATCGACCCTATGACCACCGAGGATAAAGTACAACAACTCACCGCCAACTGTCTGCGAGATCAACTTGGTTGGCAGAGTGTCTATGCTTATAATCAAGAGGATTACGGTGAAAACAGCCTGCTCGGACGGCAAAATCAGAAAGAAGTTATCCTCAAACGCTACCTAAAACAGAAATTACGAGAATTTAACCCCAATCTTCCCGAAGAAGCCTATAAATCGGCTATTCTCCAAATCGAAGAAATCAACTCTAGTCAAACCCTTCTGGCCACCAATCAAGAGAAACATCAACTCCTTCTCGATGGAGTACAGGTGAGCTACTGCAACGCCAAAGGAGAGCTAATTAGACAAACCCTAAAAATCCTTGATTTTGACCAACCCAGCAATAACCATTTTCTAGTGGTTCGAGAACTGTCGATACAGGGGAAATGCCCCTGTCGCCCCGATTTGGTAGGTTTTGTTAACGGCATTCCCCTACTCTTCCTAGAAGCGAAAAACCTCAACCGCGGCCTAAAAGCGGCCTACGAGGGGAATTTATCGAAGTATATTGATAATATCCCCCATCTATTCGCCTATAACGCCTTTGCGATTTTAGTTAATGGCATAGACGCGAAAATAGGTAGTTTCTGCGGCAAATACGAACACTTTCATTCATGGAAACGCCTGGCCGAGAGTGACCCCGGCATTGTCGATATGGAAACCATGCTAAAAGGAGTCTGCGATAAAAATAACTTTATCGATCTGTTAGAAAATTATGTCCTTTTCGATAACTCCACTGGCAAAACCTGCAAGATTATCGCCCGAAATCACCAGTTTCTAGGGGTTAACCAAGCGATCGATTCTGTGAAAAGATGGCGGGAGGGTGCGATAAAAGATAACAAACTAGGGGTTTTCTGGCATACCCAAGGCTCCGGAAAAAGCTACTCTATGGTTTTTTTCACCCGCAAAATTCGCCGTAAACTAGGCGCAAACTATACCTTCGTTATCTGTACCGATCGCGAAGATCTAGATAAACAGATCTACTATACCTTTGCCGGTTCCGGATTGACCAATAACGAGCAAGAACCCTGCCAAGCTTCCAGTAACGAACACTTACAGAGTCTTCTGGGAGACCATAAAGCCTATATTTTCACCCTCATCCAGAAATTCAACCAAACCGTCAATCCCGACCAACCCTACAACTCCCGAAACGATATCATCATTATCAGCGACGAAGCCCACCGAACCCAGTACGGAACCCTAGCCAGCAACCTCCGGGCTGCACTTCCGGGCGCTGGTTTTATCGGTTTTACCGGCACCCCTCTAGTCAGCAACGACGAGATCACTAAACGCTATTTCGGGGATTATGTCTCCACCTACGACTTCCAGAGAGCGGTCGAGGATAAAGCCACCGTTCCCCTCTACTATGATGCAAGGGGTGATAAACTCTCGATCGCCGTCAACGACCTCAACGAACAGATCGCCGCCAAAATCGAAGAGTTAGAGATCGAAAATGTCGAGATAGAAGACCGTTTAGAAAGGGAATTAAGAAGGGATTACTACATCCTGACGGCCCCGCAGCGGTTGGAGGCGCTGGCCCGTGATTTCGTTGAACATTACAGCACCGCTTGGGAAACAGGCAAAGCCATGGTGATTTGTATCGACAAGCTCACCTGTGTCAAGCTGCATAACCTGATCGATCGTTACTGGAGCGAAAAAATCCAACAACTGAAAAAAGACCTCAAAAAAATTACCGATGACCAAGAGGAAAACTATCGTCAGCGTCAGATTCAATGGATGGAAGCAACCCTAACGGCCGTGATCGTCAGCGAGGAACAGGGAGAGATCGACAAATTCCAGAAACAAGGGTTAGATATTACCAGCCATCGCAGTGTAATCAAAAACGGCTTTGAACTGGCGGACGGTACAAGGATCAGCCCAGAAAATGCCTTTAAACAAGCCGATCACCCCTTTCGGATCGCCATCGTCTGCGCCATGTGGTTGACCGGTTTCGATGTTCCCTCCCTCTCCACCCTCTACCTCGATAAACCCCTAAAAGCTCATACGCTCATGCAAGCGATCGCTCGTGCTAACCGGGTTAACGAGGGCAAAACCAACGGTTTAATCGTGGATTATTGCGGAATCCTCAAAAATCTCCGTCAAGCTCTCGCCGATCTCGCCCAAATTTCCGATCAGGGACGTGGCGAAGACCATCTTAGTCTCGACCCCACGAAACCGCAAGAAAATTTACTGGATGAATTGGCCCGATCGATCGAGGCAGTTAAAGAATTTTTGGGGGAAAGTAACGCATCCCTAGACGCGCTCCTCGAATATAAAATACCTAGTTTTGCCTTCAATAAAGCTATTAACGACGCGAAGGAAGCGATCAATCGAAGTGATCAGGCCCGACAAAATTTTGGACTCCTCTCTCAAGAGGTCTTCCATCTTTTTAAGGCCTGTCTTAATCAGCCATCGGTTAATCACTACCGTCCGGCTCACGACACGATTAAACTGATCTATAAATGCGTTCAAGGTGATCGGGAGAAAATAGACATCGCGGAAATTCTCTTGGAAATGCGATCGGTAATCGACGGGGCGATCGATGTAACCACCGAAGCGAGGGCCGATGATACGCCACTGTACAACATCAGTAAAATCAACTTCGAGCGTCTGAAACAGGAATTCGCTAATAGCGATCGTAAGAATACCACCGTCCAAACTCTCAAAAACGCCATCGAAAACCGTCTCCGAACAATGCTCGAGCAGAATCTGCAACGGACGAACTTTCAAGAGCATTACGAGCGGATCGTCGCTGATTATAATTTCGAGAAGGATCGGGTGGCGATCGAACAGACCTTCGAGGCCTTATTAGAATTTATTCAGGAACTCGATCAAGAGTCCCAACGGGCGGTTAGCGAGGGATTAGACGAGGAATCCCTCGCCGTGTTCGACCTTTTAACCAAAGAGAATCTATCACCGCAAGACATTGAAAAAATTAAACAGATCGCCACGCAGCTTTTGAAAACCCTAAAACAAGAGAAACTAAAGATCGATCGTTGGCTAGATAAAGAATCCAGTCGGGCGGAGGTTAAAACTACTATTCACAACTTTTTATACAGCGATGATACTGGTTTACCCGTCGATCTCTACACGGAAGAAGAAGTGGAAGAAAAAACCGAAGAAGTCTTCCGCCACATCCGGCGAGTTTATCCGAGTCTGCCTTCGCCTTATTACAGGTCGGCTGCCTAGATTCTGGACTGTCCATATTTCGCTTTTCCGAAGTTGCTGATTTTATATCTGATAATCATCACCGTCCCTAAATATTTGCTCCGATTTTTTGTAGTAAAGTTATACTATTAAGGAAGCAAAGACGAAATTCTAAGTAGGTGGGTATTAAAAATTGTCAGACACCCCCATGATCAAGGAGGATCCCCCCGCCTATCGGCACCCCCCTTGATAAGGGGGGCAGGGGGGATATGAGAACTTTTAACACCTACCTACTTATTCTGTGGCTAAAGCGACAAA
>NZ_JAPZQJ010000492.1:0-15718 GCF_027530405.1 Microcystis sp. LE19-41.2A
TCTTGTTCTTTGTGTGGTCATTTTAACTTACTATAGAAGCGATCAATCTTTGTGTCCTCTGTGCCTCTGTGGTTCCTTCCACTCCCTCGCCAGCAGGACTGTATCTTAGAATACATTTTACCCACCAAACCTAAGAGAGCCGGCACGTTATCTGCTACTCTGGAGTTAGAGTCCGTAGAGCAACTTAACTATTGTAACCATGAGCTTAGATCTCGCTGAATCAAGTTCTGAAGTTTCAAGATATCCTCCCTATAAATTTCGATTAATTGCTTCCTTATTTCTAGCGAAAACTCAGGCTTAACCAAATTAGCGTTCTTTAAATTCATCGCCAGCTTTCTTCGTAAACCTTGTGGCATAATTGCTTTCACAGAAGTTTTTAGAAAATTTTGCTTAGATAATAACTCATGTAAAAACTTATTTTTAGGGATACCAGTAACATTATATTTAGTTGATGTATCGGGAATAAAATTGTCATCAACTTCCAAAAATTGGAAAATATCCTTGATTAAATCATAACGATTACTTCTTAAATCTTCGTAGAGATAAACTTTGATTTTACTAGAGTCAAATTTTTCAAAATATCGCTGTAATTGAGTATAATAAAATCCTCCGTCTACATAAAAGTATCCCCACCACCATTTGTTAAGAATTCTGTTATCTTCTTCCCGAAGGGCGGCAATAAAATCTAAGCAGTTTTCAAAGCCCTCTCGAGCATGATGCAAGAATTGCGAATACGCTCTTTCCACTGGATCTCGCAGTATTGCTATTAGTTTTACATCAGGGCAATAATACTTAATTCTTGCAGCCGCCTTAGCATGGTATAGATAACTAGGTGAGGCTTCACCTATGGCGATTTCATTCGTAACTCCCTGAAATTGTTCCATATAACTTTCAAAGCTAGTCTTAAAACCATCCAAATAACCTTCACTAATTGAACCTTTAGGATAGCTAATTTTTTCGCCCTCGAAAGCAAAAAAGTTAGTCTCCTTAATTGGTGTCATATAAATTTGTGGATGTTGGTTGAGCCAATCATAAAGGGAAGTCGTCCCCGCCTTGGCTGCTCCGATAATTAAAAAATTTGGCAATGCCATACTTTTACTTCCTCATACTTAAATGGTAATTCCCTAGAAACATCAATGATTGCGCTAACGTAAATTTATGCTTCAAACTCTTGCAGGCTAACAAATAATTATCTGGCTGCAGAATCAGAAAAATTTACATACTACAAGTCATAACCAAGTATTCGAGCAATATCTGTCGCTGAATTCGCAATAAACTCTATATCCAGATCAGATAATTCCTGTCCACCACTAGCAACTCCCTTTCGCACAAAGGGTATTTTCGCATTTATAATATTGGTAGACCTATGCTTTTTCTCTGAATCTTTCATTTTTTCTTTAGAACTTAAAGCAATAGCTTCATCTATCAATTTCTCATTGATTTTAATTCCAAAACAATCCATCACGGAAGATAATTGCAAGTGTGTGTCTTTTAAAAAATCCTCATATCTAAATATCTTAATGATCTGCCCACCCCCACCTCCATAGTTGTTGTAATACCATGATTTTGTATGTTCTGTCCATCTGTTAATTCCATATTTTGTATGTCTAATAAATTCTGAAATCTCTAACTTATCATCTATTTGTTTTCTATCTTTTAGGTAGTAATAATAGGAAATCATTACATCTCTAGGATCTCGGACAAGTAAAATGACTCTGTAGTAGTAAGGGTTATAGGCAGAGTGACTTTTAATAATTCTAGGTATATCTGTCCTGCCAAAAGGACCTCCTAGACGAAGATTGCCATCTCCTATTATTGAAGGTATGATATCTAAAATATTAAAGAAGTTAACATCTTGCTCAACATTATAATGGACTTTGAGAGCATTTGCTATCAGAAATCTCAACCAAGTGTTTCCCGATTTGGGATAGGATACTAAGAATACATCTTCCACTACATGATTTTTAGGTAGTGAGCGATTGTAGTACATTTTTTGGTATAAATTTCTCGGCAAATTTAAAACTTTTTGTCCTCTCAAGAAAAACCCACTAATATTGTTCATATAATTGCTATTTATTTTCATACATTAAATGTGTTGGTCTAGCCATTTATAATTTTATCATGAATAAGTAAATTATCTTGTCATCGTTGTGAGATTTTTATAAGGTAAGACCATATTTTTTTATCTGCAAGTAAGCGCCTATTCCAAACCCCAATCCAATATAAAATTGGGGGTAAGCGTGTCCAGTTGTCAAAAAAACAACGGTCCAAGCAAATAAGCCCGGCAGTACAGATAGCAGTGCCGTTCTCTTTTTTGGATCAAAACTCATTGGTTTTAATGCAGCTTTAATAAATAAGTAGGGAAAATATACGAAAAGAAAATACGATACAAGGCTGAATAATATCAAACCACCTTGAAGTAAAAAATTAAAGATGCCAATGTGAAAGTGATTGGTCATTTCATTCCTTACAGGAGTCCAGTAATTAGCCCCAATACCCCTACCAACTAGAAATTCTATATCTTGAAGACTTTGTATCCCAGAAATAACTTCTTCGATTCGCAACTCTGATGATCTATCTCCAGACTGTATCTGATAAAACCTCTCATATAATAATGTATCTTCAAATATTTCTGCTATGTTGAAATCGTTGAAAAAGATAAAAATAACTAATATCAGCAGTGCTATTAATAACATTTTAAAATTCCTTGAATTCAAAATAGAAGAACTATTATTCAACACTCCATTAGATGCTTTGTAGGATAAAATCATCAATGATAAAACAACTAAAACCAATATAGATAGTAAAATAGTTCTCTTAGCGTTTAAGAATCCCAATAGGTAAGCACGGCAAAAAATTGCTCCCCAAATTGGTATTGCCCAGATGAAGCTTATTCTACTTAAAATAGCCAGAGCAATACTGCTGGGAATTTCCAGTAGTGATGAATAGCGTGCATCTAGAAAGGTAACTACTCTTTCTTCAATTCCCGCAACATTTAATCTTCTTGCAATTATGGTTTGTGTGGTAGAATGAAACAGTACAAAAGTAGGCAATATTATAAAGGCAAGTAGTTGTAATTTAGGATAATAGGACTTAACAATTAGACGAAAAATAGCCAACCCTATGAACAAGCCAGAGAAAGCTTGAATATCTGATCTAATAAATTCAAATTCGTTATGAAAAATATACCAACCCATGAAAGTATATAGCAAGAGAGATAAAAAATAAAAAACACCTATTTTCCCCAACAAAATTTTGCGAAATTCTGAGTCTAATACAAAGGCAAATACTACACTAAAAGCAAGAGTTAATAAAGAAATACCTTGAAATACACTTATTTTTTTTTCTACGTCGATGCCTGCATTTAAATAATCGTTTATTAATATTAGAAACAAAGTTACATAGAAACTAAGCGTTGACAATAGCTGAGTAATAAATTGATTTTTTTTTGCTATAACTAAACTCATTTTAGCAGTCCTAATAATTGCGAATACAAAAACAACAAAAATGTTAAGTTTTGTATGGATAATCTAATCAAATTGCTGTAGACTTAATTCCCAACTTTTGGCGTACCCAGATAGCACTGATAATATTACCTACAATCATCGAGATTGCGGTGGCAGTAGCTGCACCATTTACTCCCCACTTCGGTATTAGTAGCCAATTAAGACAGACATTTAACAAAGCGGCAAATGCCACAGTTGCTGCACTAAATTTAGCATGGCGGGTCATATTGAGCAATAGACCCACGGAACCAGTCAGAGCGTTAACCAGATAGCCAATACTCAAAATTATCAAAGCTGTTTGTCCCTGTATAAACTCAGCACCAAAAAGCTGTAAAATCGAGTATCTCAATGCAATCAACCCCAAAGTCATGACTAGAGCAAACAAGCTGATTAAACGAGTGCTATGAGTAACCAGATTTTGCAATTGTTCCCGTTTCCCCTCTGCATAAAGTGTGGCAAAAGTTGGCGAAAGGACATTATTCAAGATTCCCAGGGCAAAAACAATCAGAGAAGTGACTCGACTGACTACTGCGTAAACTCCCACCGCACCCGCACCCTTGAAGGCACCGAGCATCAATATATCGATACGAGAGTTAATCACCGCTAGTCCTCCTAGCAAAATAAACGGTAAGCCGTCCTTCAGCCAAGTCAGAATTTTGTATTCAGGTTTAGCCTGTTTAACCTCTTGGGGAAGCACTCTGGCTAATAGTACCACACCAACGACAAAGGTAATTGCCAAAGATACCACCTTTAAGCCCACCACCCAAACGGCGATATTTCCCTGATTACCAAGCAACCAGTAGCTAGAAATCGTCAGGATAATAAAAACTAAGGGAGCTAGTAGATTTTCTGGCATTTGCCCTAAAACCACCCTGTGTAAACCCGTCATCGTCGCTAGTCTCAAGCTAGTTAAAGAGACAATTGGTAAGGAAATCATCGCTAAACACAGAGATGGTAATAAGTCCGGCTCCCTGACTTGTCCCCAGTTCAGGATAATAGCAATAGCAACTAATGCCATTAGGCTAGAAACTATGAAAACAATTGCATTTGCCCATTGTAATAGACCACGCATTAATCCCCAAGCTGACTGACTGCTATAGATAGCCACTTCTCTGACTAATAAGTTATTAAAGCCTAGAGTCGCAGGAATGCCCAGCAAAGCCGGCCAAGTCATTGCATAAGTATAAACCCCAAAGCCATTTTTACCGAGCCAGCGAGCTAGAATAATACTGGTCAGAAAACTAAGGGTTATGAAAGCAACTCTTAAACCAAGAGAACCCGTCGCATCTCGAATTAAACGTTCTTTCAGTTTTAAGGGAGTTTTCTTCATCTTTTTCTTTGCTCCAGAGATGCTACTATAGCGGTGTGCAGTCGTATGAGGTACAGTGTCACGAGCTATAAACCATGCTAGGCAAAGCTTGGTTTGTATCTCACTCAAGCGCTTACCGCTATAAGTCCATCGTGAATAAACTTTTCTGATTTCTTCCTCCTTATAAAAATGATTAAAGTATTTAGAACTGCACATCTCCTCTACATAAGATAGTGGTAATTTGAGATTTTGCTTAAATTCTTTATACATATCTCGATAATTTTTATCTTCTCCCACGTTCGTCCTTACTAACTTAAATTCTTTTAAACCCAGAAATTCGGCGATTGCTTTTTCCTTTACACTGTCAGAGGTTTCTAGTTTGAGGATCAATAAATCCACATTATCTTTGTTAATTATTAAATATCCCTGCTCTTTCGGAAAAGGATATTCATAAACACCTATCCCGAAAAATGGCTTGAAGTGATTATCGAACCAGTCTAGGGGAATCGAATGAGGTAAAAAATTGATAAATATATCCCTTAGCTCTTGGGGAGTAAACTTGGATTGTTCATACTTTTTCCCTGTTTCTCCTTCAAAGTTCTGAAAAAAAGCTGCAACATTTCTACCTATTGGTTCCCTAGTTAAAGAAATAATTTTTACCTGTTTTTTTGGAACGATTATCTTGTTATATAAAAACTCACCACGTCTGACTTGCTTTTCTCTGCCCAGTTTTAAGTTTAAATTTTCGTAAACCTTAGGATTGTAAAAGCTTCTATTATCAGCATTTTTGAGTAAAAAATGAACACGAAACAATGGCAAAATTGCTTTTTTTTCTAAGGATTTCATCACCGAGCTAGAACCAACTTTGCCCATTTGATAGATTATAATAGGTGTTTGATTCGTTGCATAAAGTTTGAGTCGTAACTCTATATCTTTTAGAATAATCTTCAGCAGATAAGTCAGCTTATCAAGCAATTTAGACATATTTTTTGATGCTCGTATTCTAATTTTTTTACTCTACACCTGCGATACAGATGCTGAGTTCTCAATGAGGATAATCTATTTCAGCATCAATGTCAACCCAGGGTGGTAATTTTGGTAATTCTCAAGATAGTTGCTCAATTATCTCACTTACATTGAGGACACTAAGCAAACAAACGGATTTTACTGATTTTAAAGCTGTTTTTAGCCATTAATAAACTATTTTTTCGGCTTTATCCGTTAATTCTCTCTCCTTGTCCCAATTTTCCCCCTTTGCCCCGAAAAAACTCTTGGTCAACTAACCGCCTAAGCTAAACGGCTTTTACTTCGGATCACCGATATAGACTCCAAAAGGGTTATAGCTATTGGATCATGCAGGTTAAGCGCCGTTTAGCTTAATTATCTATTCCTGAGTGTAGAATGGCTACCTATGGATGTTCTGATTGGTCGGGGGGATTATCAGCAAGCTTGACCATAAGACGAGGCGGGACAAAAATTAGCAGTTCTGGAAAAACTAGAGTTATCATCGTAGCACGGTGTTATGATTGAGCGGTGATTGATCTAGCCAGATTGCTACCGCAAAATCTTTTAAACCGCATCCACAGGGAAAACCGTAGTTTGGTTTTGTCGGCTATGATCTTTGCATAGCAATACTTTTAAGGGTTAATGACCTGCCAGTGAAATTCCAGTTCTCTAGCTGATTGCGGTTTATATCCTTAAAAGTGTCCCGAAGTCAATCTCAGCTTTAGATGTCATATTCCTTACTCTATAAGGGTTTGAGGCTATTTTAAATAGATACCATGTTTGGACAAATTCCCAAATTATTCTCAAGCTATACTGGCATACTAGATGCGGTTTAATAGAGTTATCCCTTGACTATTTGATTAATGATGAACAACCAACAAAACGGGGCTTTGAAAACCCAAAGCCAAGGAAATCTACCAGTTTTTGCCCAACCAGCTTTTATCCCCTCCCTGACGCAGGAAGAAGAGGAACTCAACCTGCGTCAAGTCCTTTCTGTCGTCAAGCATCGCAGGTGGATAATCGCTGGCATCACCCTAGTAGTAACAACTGCGATCGCTGCTTGGACTTTCTTAAAAACCCCTATCTATCAAGGTAGATTCCTGCTGCTCATCGGTCAACCGATTGAGGAAAATAAAAATTCTCTCAAACTGGCAGCCCAAGATATCCTGCCTCAGTTGGGTGGAGAGAACATCGATTATGAAACCCAAATCGCTGTCCTGAAAAGTCCTCAACTCCTTAACCCCATCCTTAGTAAAATAACTCCTCAATATCCCGACTTTACCTACAGTGATTTAATTAGTAAAACTGGCAAATCTGATCTCAAAATTAGTCAATTAGAAGATACGAAAGTTTTAGAGATCGTTTACGAAAATGCAGAACCAGAAAAAATTAAGCTGGTTTTAGATAATTTAGCCCGTCATTACCTAAACTATAGTTCCCAGGAACGCAAGACCGAAATTAATCAAGGCTTGGATTTTGTTAACGCTCAATTGCCCGTGCTGCAGGAACGAGTTAATTCTCTACAAAAACAAATGCAGCAATTCCGGCAGCAATACAATTTCCTGGATCCCGACAAGGAAGCCACTCGTTTATCGCAACAGTTAACCAGCATCGAGCAGGAGTACAGAGTCGCCCAAGTTGCCCTTAACGAAATTAACTCTCGCTATCAAGCTTTACAGCAACAGGTGGGATTGGCCCCTAATCAAGCAATTATCGCCACTTATCTCAGTGAATCTCCCGGTTATCAAGATTTGCTCAAGCAGTTGCAAGAAGTGGAAGTGGAATTGGCGAAACAATCGGCAGTTTTTGCCAAGGATAGCCCGATAATCGCCACCCTAGAGGAAAAACGGGCTAATTTACTGCCCCTACTGCAAAACGAAGCCCAGAGAACCCTAGGGGAAAAACTGCCCCAGACAGTGGGTAATTCCCCGGCTTTGGTATCACGAAGCGCTTTGCGGGTAGAATTAACCCAGCAATTGGTAGAAGCCGCTAACAGTCGCCAAACCCTAGAAATTAAGGTAAAATCCCTTGCCCAAGCCCTCGAACAGCAGAAAGCCTCGGTCAAAAATCTGGCGGTTTTAGCCCGTCGTTATACGGATTTGCAGCGAGAATTGGAAATTGCCACCACCAGTCTCGGCCGTTTTCTGGAGGAACAACAAAAACTCCAACTCAAGGTGGCACAACAAGTGGTGCCTTGGCAACTGATTGCCCCTCCAGAAGTAGAGGAAGAATTCGTTTCTCCTAAACCCGTGCGAAATCTCGCTTTAGGGGTTATTGGTGGCCTGTTACTAGGCCTAGGGGCAGCCTTTTTAGCTGAAAGATTAGATCCCGTTCATCATAGTGCAGATGAACTACAAGAAGATACCAAACTGCCCCTTTTAGGCGCAATTCCCTGGCAAAAAGACCTCGATAAGATCGAAAAAGTGATCACCGCCGCCCTACCCCAGTTAACAGTCGCTGGTCAACAACTTACTATCCCTAATACCACTGCGAAATCAGCCAACGAAAACCCCTACTACTATAATTTCTCCCCCTTCTCGGAGGCTTTCCACAGTCTTAACACCAATATTCGCCTCCTCGGTTCCGATTCCCCCCTCAAGTCCCTCGTGATTAGTTCTGTCTCACCAGGAGATGGTAAAACTACTACGGCAATAAATATCGCTAAGGCTGCCGCTCGTATGGGACAAAAAGTCTTACTGGTGGATGCCGACCTGCGACGACCCCAGATTCACCTGCGACTTAATCTCGATAACGGCCACGGCCTTAGTAATGTCCTCGCCGAGGGTCTCGATTGGAACGAGGCGATTCAATCCCTACCCCGCCACGAGAATTTATCGATTCTTACCGCCGGTTCAATTCCCCCAGATCCAACCCGCTTGCTTTCTTCCCAGAGAATGCAGGAGATGATCTCGCAATTACAGCAAGACCACGCCTTCGATCTAATTATCTACGATCTACCACCGATCGCCGCTTTTGCCGATGCGAAAATTCTCGCCGCCATGGCCACTGGCCTAATTCTCGTCACCAAACTGGGCAAAACCGATCGCTTTGTGCTGAAAAATCTGCTCGAAGACCTGAGATTATCCCACATTTCCGTGTTAGGCTTAGTGGCTAATAATGTTAGTCGGAAAGACCACAATTATCGTTACTATGGCCATTACTACGGCAAAAGATAATTAAATTAAAGATAGATCCCCCCTGCCCCCCTTAATAAGGGAGGTGCCGATCCCCCCTGCCCCCCTTATTAAGGGGGGATTAAGGGGGGATCCCCCCTTATCAAGGGGGGATCAGAGGCAAAATCTATCTTCTATTTAATTATAACCACTTACTTATCAACTTTTAATTGATGTTAAATGCGGGTTTTAATTTGGTATCGCAATGATCTGCGGGTTCACGATCACGAGGCAATTTATCAAGCTGTTCAAGAACAATTCGAGATAATTCCCTTCTATTGTTTTGATGAGCGTCAATTTGGTTTTACTTCCTACGGGTTTCCAAAAACTGGCAAGTTCCGGGCTAAATTTTTATTAGAAAGCGTAGCAGATTTGCGACAATCTCTGGAAAGTTTAGGCGGTAATTTAATTATCCGACGGGGAAAACCAGAAGACATTATCCCACAATTAGTTCAAGAATTGCAGATAGCCAAGGTTTATTATCATCAAGAGGTAACAGCAGAGGAATTAGCGGTAGAAAAAGCGGTAAATAAGGCTTTATCCGGGGTTCCTGTGCAGATAAAAACTTTTTGGACAGCCACTTTATACCATCCTGATGACTTACCTTTTACCCTTAATCAATTACCAGAATTATTTACTAATTTTCGTAAACAAGTAGAACGTCATTGGCAAATAAGAGCAACTTATCCCACGCCGAAAAAGTTGACAAAATTGCCTAAAATAGAGTTGGGAAACCTTCCCAGTTTAAACGATTTAGGCTTAACAGAATCAATTCTAGACCGGGGAGGTGTTTTGTCGTTTCAAGGGGGTGAAATGGCAGGAAAATCAAGGGTTAAAGAATATATTTGGGATAGTGATTCCTTAAAAACCTATAAGGAAACCCGCAATGAAATGTTAGGGACTAATTATTCCTCAAAATTCTCAGCTTGGTTAAGTTTTGGCTGTCTTTCCCCCCGTTATATCTATGAGGAAGTACAAAAATATGAGCAAACGAGAGTAAAAAATGACTCTACCTATTGGCTGATTTTTGAATTATTATGGCGAGATTTTTTCCGATTTATTTGCAGTAAACACGGGAATAAAATCTTCTATAAATCTGGTTTGCAAGAACTTAATTTACCTTGGTTAGAAGATTGGGAAAGATTTAATCTTTGGTGTGAGGGAAAAACCGGTTATCCCCTTGTAGATGCTAATATGAGAGAATTAGCCGCTACAGGATTTATGTCGAATCGTGGCCGGCAAAATGTCGCTAGTTTTCTGAGCAAAAATCTCGGTATTGATTGGTGTATGGGAGCAGAATGGTTCGAGTCGTTATTAATTGATTACGATGTCTGTAGTAATTGGGGTAATTGGAATTACACTGCTGGTGTCGGCAATGACGCGCGAGGATTTCGTTATTTTAATATCCCTAAACAGTCGAGAGATTATGATCCCAAAGGTGATTATTTACGTCACTGGTTGCCCGAATTAGCCCTAATAAAAGGCGATAAAATTCACGAACCTTATAAATTATCTCCAGAGGAACAAAAGCGTTATGGTGTGATTTTAGGGGTTAATTATCCTCGTCCCATTGTCGATTTTTTTCGATCGATCAAACACAACGAAAAAATTTATCTTCAGCATTTCAGTGAACAGTAATCAGTAATCAGTGGACTTCTACATAATATTATCTCAAGACTAAAATTTTGTCTAGACAAGCAACTTACCCAAATAAAAATGATTTTAATGTCCCCAGATTTTTTCTGTTAAATTGAATGAACAACGATAGATATATATTTGGATTATCGAACTATTTATTAGTACAAATAATCAAATCAAGCTCTGATTGGGTTATAATTTTTGCAGATGTCTAATCAACTGAAAACTCACATCTGATAACTGATAACTGATAACTGATAACTGATAACCCCATTTCCCTATCCCCTATCCCCCTATATCTCTAGATCTCTAGATTACGGTAATAGGATCGCCGACTTTAATTGTACCTATCTTTTCAGGGATGACATTTTCTCCGAACATGATGCCCCCGGGGAAACTGCGAAAAGTGCTTAAGGTTTTTAAAGGTTCTTGCTGGGGATTTCTCCTACCTGTTTCTTGATCGGTGGTGGTGATAATACAGCGACTACAGGGTTTAACTAGGGCATAATTTATCTCTCCAATTGTGATCTTTTGCCAACTACTTTCGCTAAAAGCTCGATCGCTACTAATAACAATATTAGGCCGAAAACGATTCATCGGCACCGGTGCAACTAAACGCCGATTTAAGTCCTCTAAAGAAGCAGTATTAGTTAATAAAATTGGATAACCATCGGCAAAGCTGACGGGAGTATGATCATTCCCCGCATAGCGAGGATTCGCGGGACGTGGATAATCGGGAGATTGTCGCACTAAACGACAGGGAATGTCGAGAATTTTCTCAAACCATTCGGCGATTTCATCTCCTTGATCCATGGCTATGGTGTGAGATTCCCAGATTTGAACCGCTCTTTTTTCTCCTGTGAAATTAGGCTGGAAAGTCAGGGAATCTTGAGATGTTTTCAGAGAAAAATTATCTCCTGTAATCGTGACAGAAACGGTGGCTAATTGCGGATATTCCCTTTGAGTGATAAATTTACCCTTGCCATCCACTAACATCATTTCTCGATCCCAGAGTAACCCTTTAGGAGTCACTTCAGCTTGGGATAATTGAATACCTCGACAGGATTTAATCGGGTAGATATAGAGATCAGTAACCTGCATTTTCTTTCAGTAGTTCTACATATTTTTTTGCCACATCTTCCCAAGTCCAGAGATTAATTTTATTGGGGATATCTTCGGGTAACAAGCGAGGAATTGGATTGAGGATAAATTGTTCTAAACAGTTGGCTAAACTGTCCGCATCTCCCCTAGGATAGAATTGCACTCTTTCGGGACAATTATATAATTCTACCTGTTCTTGAAACACTTCTAAATCGGAAGCGATAACGGGAATACCTTGTAAAATGGCTTCCGCTATTGCCAATCCAAAACCTTCGTATTTTGAGGGAAATACCACAGAGGAACAGGTTTGATAATAAAATTGCAAGGTTTCATAGTCTTGATAACCTAATCCCTTGATATGACTCTCGAAAATTTCTTGATTTTCCCGATAAAGTCGGGTACATTCCTTGAGATAATCTTGGTATTCTTGGGTTTTAGACTGTTGAGATAATTGCAAATTTCCACTAACTAGATTATCGGTTTCTTTACCAATAAAAACTATTTGAAATTTTAAACCTTTTTTAGCTAGTGTCATGGCTGCTTTGAGCAAAGTCAGATGATCTTTGTAGATACCAAAGGAGGAGGGAAAATAAAAATTAACTAGCTCACTTTTGACTAAATCACTCTTGGGATTAGACTGCTCGACAAATCCTGCTAAAGGTACAGCTTTTAATTTACTAGCATAGGTAGCATTGGGAAAAACTTTTAAAACATCGTCTTTAGTTTTTTGGGAAATTGTGAAGAGTAGATCGGCATTATCTAACCATTCTTTTAAGACTTCATTGTAGGGTTCTTGATAGGATTCTGAGTAAGTTAAGGGAGCAAATTGCCAAAAGACATCATAAATAATGCCACTTAAAGTAACCTTGACATTAGGAGGAGAAATCCGATTAGTCATTCCATACAAACAGTGATCAGCTTGGTAACGCTTGATAATCTGATTAATTCTTGCTTCGATGCGTAAAAGTTCAATTCTACGAGAGAAAAGACGATGAATAGAAGTCAGTCTTAGGGTTTTATAAAAATTCGCTAGAAGACCATAAAAATAGATTAATTTTGTCTCAAAACTCTGGGGGTAAAAAGCAAAATCTTCGTAGATAAGTTTATCGGAATCAGGCATTAAAGACTTAAAATATTCAATGTCATTACGAGGGATAACGATAATAATTTGTTCGACGTATTCTAATAAGCTAGGTATTAAAGAGATAATGACTCTTTCTACTCCTCCTTTGCGATAAAACACGATCGGGATGACAATTTTCATAGATTTTCTGGCAGATAGATGGCAATAAAAAGATTGATTTTTGACTTGAACCCATTATATGATAGGCTCGAATTGTTCTACTGAGTCGAGAAATCGAGTTAAATTCGAGAAACTAAGACTCTATCACCCATCGCCCCTATTTTTCCTCGATCTTGGAGAAAAAGAGTGTCACAAGCTACTCCATCCCTACAATCTAATCTCAAACAATGGCTACGGGCCAGCGCACCTTCCCTATTTCAAATTAAACAGCGTTTGAGCGCCCGTCGTTGGCCGAAAAAATCGATCGTTATTTACACAGAAAAATATCGTCCCATGCGTCCGGCGGAAATTTGGCAACGGGGGGCCAGTGGTACCCAGGCATCGGTGGCTTTTTTAGCCCAAGAATGGACGAAACGCGGCTATAAAGTGACGATTTTTGGCAATTGTGAGGGTATGGAAGGGGAACAGGACGGTATTCGCTATGTTAATTATTACCAGATGAATTGGCAGGATCACTTTGAGACATTGGTGATCTCTCGTCATCCCACCTATTGCCGTCCTGGTACCAAGGCAGAACGAATTTTTTTTGATTGGCAAGATATTAAAGTGCCAGCAGACTCCTATACCCCCGAAATTTTGGCTAGATACGACAAAATTTTCTGTAAAAGCCAATATCAAAGGGATTTACTGGATTTCTGTGCCGATAATCAATGTCCGATTGTTCCTAATGGTATCGATACTTCCCTTTTGGCTGTAAGTGAGACGGTGCCAGAAAGCGAGCATCTTCCCTATCGTCTAGTCTATGCCTCTCGTTATTATCGCGGCCTAGAGTCGATGTTAAAGCATGGCTGGCCGATTATCAAGGCGGCAATTCCCGCAGCCGAGTTACATCTCTACTATGGTTTTACTAAACGGGATGGCAGTGGCGATCGCAGGGAATGGCGGGATAATTTAATGGCTTTGATTAAAGCTAGTCCGGGGGTAGTTGATCGCGGAATGATGGGTTATCGTCAACTAATCGAGGAAAAAGAGCGCTCTGCTATTCATTACTACGGTTGCACCTATCGTGAGATCGATTGTATTTCTGTGCGCGAGTCGGCAGTGGTGGGTTGTCTGCCAGTGGTGACGGATTTTGCTGTTTTTCGAGAAAAAGACTACTGTGTGAAAGTACCGGGGGAAGTAACCGCTCCGGCTACTCAGGAAGCTATAGCCTGGAAAATTGTCGAATTACTGAAAAATCCCCAGCTTTTGTCCCAAGAGCGCGAAAGATGTCGTCAAATTGCCCTAACTGACACTTGGGAGCGATCGGCCGCCGCTTGGTTAGATGTGATTGAAAAGGAGTCTCCCAGTCAGTAGATTGTTTACTCAGACTGGAAAAATGACCTTTTCGCTTAATAAGTGCCTAAATTAGGGATTTTAAGGGGAAGTACGCCCTTGAAATCTCACTTATGCGGGATATCTATGAGCATTTCCTCTAAAACCTTTGCTACCCTTAGGATTAAGTCTTCGCGATCGGGTGCGGCGATGATTTGTAAACCTAACGGTAGCCGGGATGGGCGTTTAATCGGCAACGAAAGGGCAGGTAAACCGATAAAAGAAAAAGGTTGGGTGAATCTGCCTAAATTAGGTCTAATTAATAGCTCTTGCCCGTCAATAATCATTTTTTCTACTCCTAACGGCGGCGCAATACAGGGAATCGTCGGGGTGAGGATAATATCGACTTCGGTGAAAATCTCTCGCAGACGATCGCGATACCAACGGCGAAAACGTTGAGCCTGTAAATACCAGCTAGAGGGAATTAATGCCCCTGCCAAGAAGCGATCCCGGGTTGCGGGGTCAAAATCCTCTAATCTGGTCTGTAAACGCGGTAAATGCCAATTTGCGCCCTCGGAAGCGGTAATTATATAGGCGGCTGCCCTGGCGCGGGCGGTTTCGGGAATGGCGATTTTTTGGCTCACTCCTAAACGTTCGGCGATCGCTGTCACCGCCTCGAATACTTCTGGTTCGGCTCCCTGCTGAAAATAATCGTCGGCAAGGGCTATTTTTACGCCCTCTAAGCCATTTAAAGAAGCTTTAAGGTTATTTTTGGCAAAAAGACTCCAAATAGCCGCCATATCCGCCACATTGCCGCTAAAAAATCCCGGATGGTCTAAACTACTAACGAACAAAAATAGGCCCTGACGGGATACGCGCCCAAAGGTGGGTTTTAGCCCCACCACGCCACAGCAAGCGGCGGGAACCCTCACGGAACCATTAGTGTCGGAACCGAGGGCGAGAGGCACTAAATTAGCGGCAACGGCAGCGGCGGAACCGCCGGAGGATCCCCCCGAGACGCGACTAGGATCGCGGGGGTTGGCAGTGGCACCATAATGGGCATTTTCGGTGACAAAACCGTAGGCGTACTCATCCATATTGGTCGCCCCCACCAAAACTGCCCCGGCCGCTTCTAGGGTTTGAATAGCGATCGCATCTTGTCCAGCGGCAGGGTGATCTCGATTGATTTTGGAACCGGCAAGGGTTAACCACAGAAACCAAAAACCTACCTAAAGCTTTTTAAAGCTACTCATTTCTGTAGCTAGACAGCTAAAATAAGTAACTTTGTCCACCGATAGATTTTAAGAACGTTATCAGGTATAATCAAGATATGAAGCTAGTTGAACGTCATATTATCAGTCAAAACCATCCCTTATGGTCAGAAATCGACCATTATGCCTTCTTGTCAAAAAATTTGTTCAATCTAGCT
>NZ_JAPZQJ010000637.1:0-24440 GCF_027530405.1 Microcystis sp. LE19-41.2A
ATTTTCTCAGCTTTGTTGTCGAGATTCAGCCCGAAACACTTCCTAATAATGGGGAGTCAGTGGGAATTGATCTAGGGATTGCTACCTTTGCTACCCTCTCAACAGGGGAAAAGATAGACGCACCGAAACCGTTAAAGAAACAATTAAAACGGCTAAGAAAAGCACAGAAAAACCTTTCTAGAAAACAGAAAGGAAGTAACCGACGGGAAAAAGCTAGGAAACGAGTAGCTAAAATCCACGCAAAGATTAAGGACACTCGTACTGATTTCTTGCAGAAACTATCCACTAGAGTTGTTCGTGAAAATCAAACGATAATTTTAGAGGATTTAAACACATCGGGAATGGTTAAAAATCGTAAGTTATCCCGTGCCATATCAGACTTAGGATGGCGTTCTTTCCGAGATATGCTATCGGCAAAATCTGATAAATATGGGCGTAATTTTCGGATAATTTCCCGATGGGAGCCAACGTCTCAGCGATGTTCCTGTTGTGGGAATATCGGCGGGAAAAAAGCGTTAAATATCCGTGAGTGGGAATGTCTTTTCTGTGGGACTTTTCATGATCGAGACGTGAACGCCGCAATTAATATCAAGGTCGCCGGTGGGCAATCGGAGACCTCAAAAAACGGACGTGGAGGAAAGCGTAAGACTTCTGTTAAAGAAGCAGCATCCCGTGAAGCGTCAACCCAGCGGTCGGTCGTTCAATTAAGTTTGTTTGATCTGCCGGTCATCACCGTCCGGCCCCGGCGGTGAGGATGTCAAAAAGCATACAATCCGAAAGCGGCGGACCGGTTGGGAATTGTCTATACACCCAATGAAATTGTCCGTTTTATGATTGAAAGTGTCGATTATTTAGTCCACAAGCATTTTGGTAAGTTGTTGGCGGATCCAGGAGTAGAAATTTTAGATCCGGCGACGGGGACAGGAACTTTTATAACGGAGTTGATTGAGTATTTACCGAAGGATAAGTTACGGTACAAGTATAAGCATGAGATGCACTGTAACGAGGTGGCAATTCTGCCTTATTATATCGCTAATTTGAATATTGAGTTCACCTACAAGCAGAAGATGGGTGAGTATGAAGAGTTTGAGCATATCTGTTTTGTGGATACCCTGGACCATGCTGCTTCTAATATCAAGCAGATGGATTTGTTTGCCATGTCGGCGGAGAATACCCAACGGATTCATAATCAAAATGACCGCAATATTTCTGTAATTATTGGTAATCCTCCTTATAATGCCAGGCAGGAGAATTTTAATCAAGGTAATGCAAATCGAAGTTATGAAGCGATTGACAAGTGCATTAAATATAGTTATGTCAAAGAAGGTAAGGCACAGAATCAAATTGTCGTCTATGATATGTACACTCGTTTTATTCGTTGGGCTTCTGATCGATTAAATAAAGATGGTATAATAGCGTTTATCTGTAATTCTTCCTTTTTAGATGCTCGTTCTTTTGATGGGTTTAGAAAATGTATTGAAGAAGAATTTACTTGCGCTTATTTTATAGATTTAGGTGGTAATGTCAGGAAAATATCAGGGAAAGATGGGATTTTTATCTGTGAAAAACATACAATTTTTGGTACTGCTGCAATGACTGGTATTGCTATCCTGTTTTTAGTTAAAGACAGTCAAGCAACTGGAAATAAAATTTTCTATGCTAATCCTTTTCATGTTCATGAGTTGCGAGAAGTTAAATTGTCTTATTTACAGAGTAATAAATTTAGTAATGTTTGCTTCGAGCATATCATCCCAGATAAAAAGTATAATTGGCTCAATCAATCAGATAATGACTTTGATCAACTGCTACCCTTGATTGATAAGGAGGTAAAAAGTGGCAAGTCTGAGAAAGCTGTGTTTAAGTTGTTTTCCTTAGGAATTGACACTCATAGAGATGCTTGGGTTTATGATGTTTCTCAGAATGCACTTCAACAAAAAATAAAGTATTTTATTATGGTTTATGAGCGAACCTTAAAAGATGAAAATTATGCAGAGAGGATGACTATTAAATGGGATTCAGAGTTAACACAATATCTTATCGAAAGAGTATTGAAAAAATTTGAGCCTCAGAAAATAGTCAGAAGTCTATATCGACCTTATACAAAACAATTTTTCTACTTTGACAAGCATTTTAATTTTCGGACTTTCCAATGGTTTAAAATTTTTGAGGAAGGAGATTTAAAACAAAAATATATAGCCTTTGTTACGTTAGGAAATTCAAAGCCTTTTCATTGTCTATCTAGCAGCTCAATAATTGATTTACATTTTACGGGTGACTCTCAATGTCTCCCCCTCTACTACTATGAGAAAGAAGGAAACCGCATCGACAATATCACCGATTGGGGATTGCAGCAATTCCAAAAACATTACAACGATAAAACCATCACCAAACTCGATATCTTCCACTACACTTATGCAGTCCTCCACTACCCGGAATATCGCAGTAAATACGAATTAAACCTTAAGCGAGAATTTCCGCGACTTCCCTTTTATGATAACTTCTCTCAATGGGTAGAATGGGGAAGCAAACTAATGGAATTACACATCAACTATGAAACCGTCGCACCCTACCCACTAACCCGCATTGATACTAATAATAATCTCAAACCGAAACCTAAACTAAAAGCTGACCGAGAAAAAAATTCCATCAACCTCGACGATATCACTTTCCTACAAGATATTCCCAAAATTGCCTGGGAATATAAACTCGGTAATCGTTCAGCCTTAGAATGGATATTAGATCAATATAAGGAAAAGAAACCCAAAGATCAAACCATCGCCGAAAGATTTAATAACTATCGCTTTGCCGATTATAAAGAAACAGTAATTGACTTATTACAACGAGTCTGCACTGTCAGCGTCGAAACCATGAAAATAATAGAAGCGATGAGACATTAAAAAGATTGCTTCTGGGAAATCTTATTCTAGATTCTACACCCGTTCGGCTGAACGTTCGACTGATCTCACGGCCTCCTGCCCCCTGCCTCCGTTAACGCCTACATCCCGAACTTTATACTTTCTATTCTTGTCTAAGTTTTTGTACTCTTTCTGTCTCTTTTGCGGGTGGTTGTATAGTTTTTTTTGCGGGTTATTCCCAAGCGTTCGGCTATTCTTGCCACTGTCGCCACACTTAACACTATACCAGTTCTTTCTAGGAATAGTTTCGATAGTTGAGCAAGAGTTGCGTCATTATTTTCCTCAATTAACGTACCGAGGACGATCATTTGTTCTGGCGTGAGTTTTAAATGACGTCCACATCGATAAGTCTTCGGTCGAACATCTCCCGTGTCTCGATATTGTTTCAAAAGCTTTTGTACGAAACTTAGGGTTACGCAGAATCTTTTCGCTAATTGTCTTTGAGAGATGGGTTCGTTATAATAACAGTCGAGGATTTTCTGACGGAACTCTACTGGATAGGATTTCATTTTTTGTGCGGTTTAGCTATCGATGACATTATACTTCATATTTGTGAGAAAGAAAGAAAATTGAGACGAGGCAACCCTACCGCTCAACTACTAGGGTTGATTCAAGGTAGGGTTGATTCATGAATCAACCCTACCACCCACATCGGGGGGCAAGGGGAGATTCAGCTAATCTAAGGATAGGCGGTTAAGATGCGTCTTAGCTTAGTGGGTTTTCTGGCGCGACCCAAGCGATCGCTAAAGATGTTATTATCTAGGACAGTCAACTGAAAATTCCCGCAACCTTCCTAGCCACCGATGAGAGCGATCGCTAAAGATGATATTCTTTATATTCACCATGAGGATGTGCCGGTTTACAAAAAAGGCGGTTCAGTGGTGAGAAATAGTTATTTTTGGGCGCTAAAATCGATCGCCTGTGGAGCGCGTCGGGGACAGGATTGGGAGTTCGATGCGGAGGTGTGGGTGGCGCTGGTGCGGATGTTGCTCTGTTTTGCCAATTCTGGCTATTTGGGGGATGGTGAGACAATTTTAGAGTTTACTGTCGATTCTCCTATTCCCGAACCTTTGCGGGGGATATCTACTTACTTATAGCCTCGCTGAGATAGTTAGCGGTGGATTCCACCAGGGGAATAGTATTTTCGTATAACATTCGCGTCGGTCCGATAATGCCAACACTACCGACGGGAGTATCTCCCTGTTTATAAAAAGCGGAGATAAGAGTACAAGGGCGCATGGATTCCAGAGGATTTTCGGAACCAATGGTGATTTTGACTTTTTTAGCTGATTTTTCCGGTTCTGGTCTTTGTAAAATCAGGGGTAAAAGGCGATCCTGTTCTGCTTCCAATAGATGCAGTAACATTTGTACTTGTTGCCATTGGGCGAATTCTGGCTGTCGAATGACTTCAGCGACACCATGGACGATAATCTCCGGGGTGGCAGTGGATTGGAGACTAGCGCCGATTTCTTGGCTTAATTGTTGGAGAAAATGGGTATAACGGGCAAATTCTCGCTCGATTTGCCGCCAATCGAGGTTAATTAAATCTGCCAAGCAATAACCTTTTAATTTTTCCCCGAGAAAATTAGAGAGGATTTGTAATTCTTCTGCTAATCCATCCTCCTTGTCCGTTGCCATAGACTCAGGAATCTCTATCATAACCGAGCGTGTTTGTAAACTATCTGTAACAATAATTAACATAATCTGCCGGTCCGAGACGGGGACTAATTGCAGATGACGCAGGGTATTGGTGAGGGTGTGGGGGAGGGTAACGATAGCGATATAACCGCTTAAACCGGCTAAAAGTTGGGTGGCCCGTTGCAGCAGACTTTCGAGACTCCAAGCGGGAGATTTAGCATTTTGATGCAGATAATAGCCGATTTTTTCGCCGATACGGTCATCGGGAGTCATTAACTCATCGACGTAGAGACGATAACCCCAATCGGAGGGAATGCGTCCGGAGGAAGTGTGGGGTTGATAGAGTAAACCTTCTTTTTCTAGTTTACCGAGAGCATTGCGAATCGTGGCGGAACTAACAGTAAATTTGTACTCCTCCAGCAGAGTTTTCGAGCCAACCGGTTCGGCCGTGGCGATATAATGTTGGATTGTGGCCTTTAAGATATGTTGATAGCGATCGCTGAGATGGGTTCTAGCGGACATAGGGGAATAATCTTAACAAAAGATTTATAACATTTTTTTAGACAGTATAACGCTTAATCAGTTATCAGTTATCAGTAGTCAGTCCTCCGTGGGGAGAAAGGGGATAGTTTACCCCTCTCTTTTCCCGATGGAGGCGATCAAAATTAGTAACGGGGAATATTAGGATCGACGAGGAGGGAATAAGCATCGATGCCGCCGTTAATATTTTTAACATTAGTAAAACCCTGACTTTGTAGCCATTGGCACATTTGCAGGGATCTCATGCCATGGTGACAGATAACCAGGGTTTCCGCTTGGGGGTTGAATTGGCTGGCAATAGTGGGCGACCATTCTTGGTATTGACTCAAGGGTAAAATGGTAAAATTGGCTACAGATGCCATGGCAACTTCCTCCGGTTCGCGCACATCAATAAGTTGTAAATTAGGATCATGATCGGCTAAACGGAGAGCGAGTTCATGGACGCTAATTTCGGGAATGCTCATAGATTTGGTCTTAAGAATCGGTTATCTTTCCTTTAGAGTAGCAAATCGAGGGACCCTGAGCGGTTAGGTACTTGCGTAGGAATAATATCGCAGCCAAGTGGGGGGATTTGGTCAGTGCCAGAGCGGGGGGGGTGATATAATGGGGAACGGGCAGGTATTGAAGACATTGATGCTTTTTAGTACGCCGATTAATCGACAAGCTGAATTTCGATGAATATTGAACAAGCCGTTATCGAAAACTTGCGAAAACTTCCTTTAGAAAAACAACAAGAAGTCTTAAACTTCAGCCAATTTCTAACTCAGAGAACTTCGCCAAAAATTGCAGAGATGACCTCCCACGAAAAAGCAGAAGATTGGCTAAAATTTCTGGAAAGTCAACCCAAGGATACCCCCGGATTACCCGATGAAGCCTTAGGGCGTGAAACTATCTATGACTAATGGCTAAATATCTATTTGATACCAATATTTTACTGAGGCTGAGTGACAGAATTTCCGCTAATTATGCCTTGTACTGCATTCTCCCCACTTCCCCACTTCCCCACCTCCCCACTTCCCCACCTCCCCATCTCCCCATCTCCCCATCTCCCCACTTCCCCACTTCCCCACTTCCCCCCTCCCTCGCTTATGATTCCCCTACAATTAACCCTAAAAAATTTTCTCAGTTATCGCGAGGCAGTGCTAGATTTTCGCGGATTACATACTGCCTGTATTTGTGGTGCCAATGGTGCGGGAAAATCCTCTTTACTCGAAGCAATTACTTGGGCAATTTGGGGAGAAAGTCGCACCTCGATTGCTGATGATGTGATTCATGCGGGCAGCGATTATGCGCGGGTAGATTTCGAGTTTAGTTATGGGGGAGAAATCTATAAAATTATCCGTAGTCGTCACCGGGGAGGGAAAGCTTCTGGTTTAGATTTTCAGGTGATTAATGATCAGAGTTTTCGTCCTTTATCGGGTAAAAGTATTAAAGATACCCAAGCACAGATTAATACTTATCTGAAAATAGACCATAAAACTTTCATTAATTCTGCTTATTTACGACAGGGACAAGCGGACGAGTTTATGAAACAGCCTCCCAGTGGTCGTAAACAGATTTTAGCAGAATTATTACAACTCGATCGCTATGAAATTTTAGCAAATAAAGCCAAGGATATATCGAAACAATTTGATGGACAGTCCCTCCAGATCGAGCAGCAAGTAGAAACTATCAAACTCCGTCTTCAGGAGAAAAATTCTTATCAGCAACAGCTGCAAGAGTTAAGCACCCAAATTAACCAAATTAATCAAGAACAAGAGGTAAATAATCGGCGTTTACAGCAACTACAGGGGGAAGAAAATCAGCGTCAGAATTGGGAAAAACAGCTGCAGTGGCAAAGAGAACAGGAGCGAGCTTTATTAGCAGAAATCGAGAGATTAGACCGGGAAAAAGTTAGTCTAGACAATCAATTAAATCAAATTAGGACTATTCTTCATCGCAAAAATGACATTATTACTGCACACGAGCGCCTAATCAATTTAGACCAGAAAGAGGCAAGTTTGTCAAGTCAATTACAAGCTTGGCAACAGGCCCAGTATGATAAACAACAATTAGAACAGAAATTACAGCAAAAAATTAACGAATTTACCCTTCCCATCCAACAAACGAGCGCTCGTTTAGAAGAATTGGGAAGACAGGAACAAGAAACTCAAAAAATTATCGAGCAAGCGGGGGATATTCAAGCAGGATTAGAGAAATTAAATTATCATCGTCAACGTCTTCAGGAATTGGATAGATTAGCTTTAAAATATGCTCCTTTAAATAGCCGAAAAGCTGATTTAAATATGCAGTTGGAACGGGAAAAAGCTAAGATCAATGCTCGTTGGGAACAACTGCAAAGAAATCGGCAACAATTAGAGACAGAAATCGCTCGTATTCCTCTACTAAGAGAGGAAGCTCTCAATTTAGCCAAACGGATTAAGGAACTGGATAAAAAACAAACCTATTGTGAACGAGTTGAAGAAAAGGAAACTCTTAAACAAGTGGATAAAAAAAGTTTATTGGATCAACAGAAAAGATATGAAGAACAACTTTTAGAGTTAACTGATAAATTGGAAAAATTAAATATTCCCGATTCGGTTTGTCCTCTGTGTGAACAGAATTTAGACAGTCATCACCGTCATCAAGTAATCAGGAAAACCCATCAACATCAAGAACAAATTCAAGAGCAAATCTGGTCCCTACAGGAAAGGATGGCAGACTGCGATCGAGATTTAAAACGTTTAGGGGAGGAATTAGCCCAAATTAAACAAGAATTGCCAGCAAGATCGAATCTACAACAAAAATATGTGCAGTTGGAAGTCAAGTTAGAAACTATTGAAGAAAAGGAAATAGAACTAGAGAAAACCGAGGAGATACTTGTGGAGTTAGAAGCACTTTTAAGCAGTGGCAATTATGCCCTAGAATTACAGCAAGAATTACAAATTGTCAATCAAGAAATCGCCTTTTTAAACTATGATGAACAAAGTCATGCTTTAGTCAGAGGAGAAGAAAAAAGATGGCGTTGGGCAGAAATTCAAGAATCAGAACTTAAGCAAGCAAACCGTCGTTTAGCTAATATCAAGGCCGAGAAACCTAATTTAATTAATCAATTAGCTAGACTAGAACAAGAGAAGCAAGAACTAGGTCAAAACTCCCCACTTAAACAGGAAGTTGAACGCTTAGAAAAGTTTATTCAAAACTTAAATTATGATCGCAGTGAACATCAGAATATTCAAAATCTGATCCGACAATTACAGGGGGTAAGATTACAGTATCAAGACTGGCAACAAGCAGAAAAAAATTATCCGGAAATAGCCGCTAAAATCGCTGAGATTGAGCAAAGATTACAGCTGCGAAATCAGGATCGCCAGAAGCTGAATCAGGAGTTAGCAAATATTAGTCAAAAGATTGGTACTTTGACTGACTATCGCCAAGAAATAGCCGCATTATCGACCAATATTCAACAGCGAAGACAGATAATTGATGGATTGCTCTCCCAAAAAGGTCGGGTTGAGGAGAAATTACATCAACTAGAAACTTTAGGTAAACAACTGATAGAAAAAGAGAGCGATTTAGCTAAAGTGAAAAAACAATATACAGTTTATAAAGAGTTAGCCATAGCTTTCGGTAAAAATGGTTTACAAACTCTGATGATTGAGAATATTTTACCTGAGTTAGAAGCCCAAACTAATCATATCTTAGCTCGCTTAACTGGTAATCAATTTCATGTGCAGTTTTTAACCCAAAAAAGCGGTAAAGGTACTAAGAAACAGCAACAAAAGTTAATCGATACTTTAGATATTATTATTGGTGATACCCGGGGATCCCGTCCCTACGAAACCTATTCAGGAGGAGAAGCTTTTCGGATTAATTTCTCGATTCGATTAGCTTTAGCGAGATTATTGGCACAAAGAGCCGGAACAGCCCTACAAATGCTCATTGTTGACGAAGGATTCGGAACTCAGGATGCGGAAGGATGCGATCGCTTAATTGCGGCAATTAACGCTATATCCGCTGATTTTGCCTGTATTTTGACTGTAACTCATATGCCCCAATTTAAAGAAGCTTTTCAACATCGCATCGAAGTCCGCAAAACCGAACAGGGTTCTCAATTAATGTTATTATCCTAGGAAAAATATTGATGTAAAGATGGAAAAGATTACGATCACAGTAAAACTATTTGCTATTTATCAAGAAGTCTATCAAACTTCACAATTAAACCTCGAATTTCCTGCCCACACTTCCGTTACAGAAGTGTTAAACTATATTATAGCCCCCTATCCTCAATTAGAAAGATGGCGCGATGTTACTCGTTTTGGAGTTAATCTTCAGTTTGTTTCGGGAGAGAAAATCCTCAAAAATGGCGATGAGATAGTTTTAATTCCCCCCGTTAGTGGTGGCTAAATGGGGTTTGCTGAAAAAGTACGGGCGAAGCATTCGGATAGAAAATCTACGGTTTCACCGATAGGTTATTGTCCGAATGCTTCGCCCCTACAGGACGCGGGCTGATGAAGACGCAAGGTTTTGAAGCACGATTCTCTCAAAATCTTGCACCTGTTTCGCGAGAAAAGCCACAAAACCCTTACCTTGCCTACATTTCACATTTATTCAGCAAGCCCTAAATGGAGATAGGGAAAATCACAAAAACTGTCACCTTTTTCCTTATTACTTTTTCCTTGATATCCCGTGTCTAACTGGCAAATTCCCCCATCGGTAGAGCTTCCCCAAGAGTTTTTAAAAATAGTCCAAGACTACACCCCAGAGTCGGATGGCAGCGTCGTGGCACAAATATTATGGCATCGCGGTATCCGGGATGGGGCGACTCTGGGGACGTTTCTGGATGAGAAAGCTTATCAGTCAAAAACTCCCTTTGATTTTGGGCAAGAAATGAACTTCGCCGTCAAAAGACTGGAAAAAGCCCTAAATAACGGGGAAAAAGTGAGTATTTGGGGGGATTTCGATGCCGATGGTGTCACCGCTACCAGTGTACTCTGGGAAGGATTGGGACAGTTTTTCCCACCCTATCAACAGTTAGATTATTACATACCCGATCGCCAAAAAGAATCCCACGGCCTCAATTGTCCTGGTATCGAGAAACTAGCGCATCAAGGAACCAGTTTAATCGTCACCTGTGACACGGGAAGCACGAATATCGCCGAAATTGACTATGCAAACAGTCTAGGTATCGATATTATCATCACCGATCATCATACCCTACCCGACGAGCGCCCCGAGGTGATTGCCCTGATTAATCCCCGCTACTTTGTGGAAACCCATCCTTTCTATCATCTTTCTGGGGTTGCCGTTGCTTATAAATTAGTGGAAGCGATGTATTTAACCCTGGCAGATATTCCCAGAAAACCCCTAGAAAATTTACTCGATTTAGTTGCGATTGGTTTAATTGCCGATTTAGTCAAATTGACGGGAGAATGTCGTTATTTAGCCCAAAAAGGTATGCAAAAGCTCCAAAATACTCAGCGTTTAGGAGTTAAAAAATTACTCGATTTATGTAACAAAACCGGAGATAGACCGATGGATATATCCTTCGGTATTGGACCGCGAATTAATGCCGTCAGTCGCATTTATGGCGATGCTAGATTTTGTGTGGAATTACTCACCAGTGAAGATGAAAAGCGTTGTCACGAATTAGCTGAACAAGCGGAATTAGCCAATATTCGTCGCCAAGAAATCCAACGGGATATTATGAAACAAGTTCAGAAAAAACTAGAGAGAATTGATCTTTCCACCACTAATGTAATTATTTTAGATGATCCCCAATGGCCGGCGGGAATTTTAGGATTAGTTGCGGGACAAATTGCCCAAGAATACCAGCGACCGACAATTTTATTAAGTACCAGTGAACCACCTTTTGCTAAGGGTTCCGCTAGGTCAATTCGCGAGATCGATCTTTATCAATTAGTATCCTCTCAATCCCATCTTTTACATCGTTTTGGTGGTCATCCTTTGGCCGCAGGTTTAAGTTTAACTCTAGAAAATTTACCCCTATTTATTGAGGGGATTAATCAACAGTTGCGACGCACAGGAATTGATTTAACTTCCCTTTCTTCCGAGATAGAAGTGGCTGCGGTGGTGACGGTTTCCCAATTGGGAAAAAGTCTATTTAGAGAATTAAAATTACTGGAACCATGCGGGATGGGTAATCCGACACCGAAGCTATTAATTCAAAATTGTTATTTTCACAATCTTTGGCATAAAAATCTTGAGGATTTCAAAGGCAGAAAAATCGCTTATCCCCGGACAACTTTTGAGATCTGGGATAGTTCAATCGAGCAGGGATTCCCCGGTATGTGGTGGGGTCATCACAAAGACGAAATTGCTGCCGATACCCGTTATGATGCCGTAGTCGAATTAGATTTTAATACCTACAAAAATCGCTATGAAGTGCGCTTAATTGCCTTGCATCCCTATCAACAAGAATCCCTAACCTATAGCAATAAAAAAGATTTTTTAATCGACAATCGCCATCGAGAAATTAGTCAAGAAGTTAGCCAATTAAATCCCCTTTTTCTCTGGGAATGTCCCCGGGATTGGACAAAACTTTCCAGGGAATATCAACAGGCAATTTTACGGGATAAAAAGTTAGTTCTTGCCTATGCTAGTTCTTTGAAAAAATCCGCTCACACCCCATGGATAAACCTTGTCGGGATCGGGAAATATTTAGCTAGAACTAAAACCAGCATTTCCTGTCAACAATTACAAAACCGCTTAAACCTCAGTTATCATACCCTAGAATTAGGATTAATTTCCCTATCAGAAAATGGCTTTAAAGTCAAGAAAAATCAAGAAAATTTATCCTTTGAATTAGTCAATCATGAGGCAAAAATTAATAAGATTGAACAATTTCTAGAAGCGGTGGCCCTAGAAAACTTTCTCCAGCAATACTTTGCTACTGTTCCCCTAGAAATACTGCAAGCAATTCTTAATCATGAAGACTCGATCGATTTCTAGTTATAACCCTTATTTACTGATAGCTGATAACTGATAACTGATTACTGATAACTGATTACTGATTACTGATTACTGATTACTGATTACTCCTTGACCGAAGAATTTCGGGGGTTTTGCCAGGGTATAAACTTCCGTATTTTGTGCGATTGCTTGACGAATATAGAGAGGAGTTTGTAACATTCCTAGTAAACTCATGCCATCAATTAAACGTAATCCTCCCGTAGTTGTATCGCTGATTAATTCATCTACCACGTCCGGATCGGGACGAGTATTTAAAGGATGATTAGCACAGAGAGTAAAACCCCAAGGGGAACCATAACTAGGAGTGGGAGCGCAATAGGAATGAACGTAGGGAAAAACTGCTTTTAAAGTATTCACCAAACGCGCATGATACATCACCGAAGGAGGAGAAACCGGGCCAGATTGGACAACCACAATGCCATTTTCGGCCAAAACTCTTTGTAGTTTTTCAAAGTATTCTTTCGTGAATAGGGGGAAAGAAGGACCCTCTTCGATGGGATCAACCAGATCGGAGATAATAATATCCCATTGATCGTTAGTGGTGTCTAAAACTTCTAAAGCATCGGCCACAACTAACTCAAAACGAGGATCATCAAAAGTGCCTTGGTGCATTTCGGGAAGATGTTCCTTACAAGCTTCTACCACATCCCCATCGATATCGATCATCATCACTTTTTCGATTGTTTTCCAACGCAATAACTCCCGCGTTGTCGCACCTTCACCACCTCCCAGAATTAAAGCAGTTTTTGCTTCTTGGTGGGCAATCATTGCCGGTTGCACTAATGCTTCATGATAAATAAATTCATCCCCCGTACAAGATTGCCATTTCCCATCCAGTACCAAGGCTTTTCCATAGGCCCCCGACTCAACAATATACATCTCCTGAAAAGCGGTTTTTTTGTAGGCTAAAATCCGCGAAACCCCATGACTATAAATGTCCCAGGGGGTAATATATTCGTTAACCCATAGATCCGCTTTTAGTTCACTTCCTGCCATAACTAATCCTCCTTGGGGTGAAAAAGGCACGATCTATCATTATACAACAATTGACAAAATTCGATCGATAACCTGGAATTATCTCCGGGTAATCCCGAAGCTGCCGATAATCGATCGCTGAAAAACGTTAAGCTAGAAAAGATTAAGTAAGTAGTTATAATTAAATTGAAGATAGATTTTGCCTCTGATCCCCCCTGCCCCCCTTGATAAGGGGGGTGCCGATAGGCGGGGGGATCTCCCTTGATAAGGGGGGTGCCGATCCCCCCTTAATCCTCCCTTAATCCCCCCTTGACAAGGGGGGTATTTGATAATTTTTAACGCTTACCTACTTAGCTCCAAGTAAACTTCTAGCCACTAACCTATGACTAAAAACGAGACTACCGAGAAAAAGATTTTTCTCCTAGATTTTGAGAAACCCCTCTACGAATTAGAATCCCGCATCGAACAGATTAAAGAATTAGCCCAAGAAAATAGCGTAGATGTCTCGGAACAAATTAGTCAACTAGACGAACGAGCTAATCAATTACGTCGTGAAATTTTTAGCAATCTCACCCCTTCCCAAAGGCTACAATTAGCCCGTCATCCCCGGCGCCCCAGTACCCTAGACTATATTCAAGCAATCACCGATGAATGGTTCGAGTTACACGGTGATCGCGGTGGTTACGACGATCCCGCTCTTGTGGGTGGTGTTGCCCGTTTTAACGGTCGTCCCGTGGTGATTATCGGGCATCAAAAAGGCCGGGATACTAAGGATAATGTGGCTAGAAATTTCGGCATGGCTGCCCCCGGGGGTTATCGTAAAGCCATGCGTTTAATGGAACACGCCCATCAGTTTAATCAGCCAATTTTAACCTTTATTGATACCCCCGGCGCCTGGGCGGGGGTGGAAGCGGAAAAATTAGGTCAAGGAGAAGCGATCGCCTATAACCTCCGGGAGATGTTCCGTTTAGATGTGCCGATCATTTGTACTGTTATTGGCGAAGGTGGTTCGGGCGGCGCTTTGGGCATTGGTGTCGGCGATCGCCTATTAATGTTAGAGCATTCTGTCTATACCGTGGCGACTCCCGAAGCTTGTGCCGCCATTCTCTGGAAAGATGCCAAAAAATCCGATAAAGCAGCAGTTGCCCTCAAAATTACCTCAAAAGATTTAAAAGAGTTAAATATTATCGATCAGATCGTTCCTGAACCCTCCAGAGGGGCCCATGCTGATCCGATTAGAGCGGCAGCCAATTTAAAAGCCGCTATTAGTGAAAATTTAGAGGCTTTATCTTTGTTAACTCCCCAACAACGGCGCGAATCTCGTTATCAAAAATTCCGCAATTTAGGCGTATTTTTAGAAGCCACAGCTTAATCAGCGATCAGTGATCAGATGTGAGTTTTCAGTGATTAGTTTGTTTTGTAGATTTGGAAGATTTCAGCTTCAGTTTAAGGGTTGCACCGACAAAGCTATAATATTGATGGCAGGTTCAAAGACACACCAGATGAAACGGGACGAGGTGCTGGCAATTCTAGAGGCACACCGAGAACAGTTACAAAAACTAGGGGTAAAATCTTTGTCTTTATTTGGTTCAGTGGCCAGGGATGAAGCTGATGCCGATAGTGATGTAGATTTGTTAGTAGAATTCGATCGACAAGGTGGTTTTTTTCAACTTCTGCAAGTACAGTATTATTTAGAAGATATTCTGGGATGCTCTGTGGATTTAGGAACTCAGGATGCCTTAAGAGAACATTTACGGGAACCTGTGCTTGAGGATCTGATCAATGCCTTCTAGAGATTGGCGACTTCGCCTTCAAGACATTTTAGAATCTATCAGTGAAATTGAACAGCAAACAAAGGCAATGACGTTTGAGGAATTTGCCAAGAATCAAACAAATATCAAAGCGGTTCTCTATGATTTTATTATTATCGGAGAAGCAACTAGAAATGTACCGAAGGAAATTCAGTCTCGCTATCCTCTTATTCCTTGGCGTTTAATGGCAGGAATGAGAAATGTTGCAACTCACGAATATTTTCAAGTTAATTTAAGTAGGGCTTGCTGAATAATGGTAAAACCCTTTTAAAATAAAGCTTTTGACCTGTTAAAGTCCGATGTTAGTGCAAGAAAATAGGATTGGGACTTTCAAAAACCTTGCATTATCCTTCTTGTAGTACATTGCTTGGTACAAAAAACAAGGGCAACAAAGCCTGAAACGACCGGCTCCTGACGACCGGCTACTGACTCCTACCCCCAGGAAAAACTTTTTCAGCAGACCCTATATAGGGTCTGCTGAATATCAGTGTAACCCTTGCTAGAAAACGGTTTTGGCACTTTTTTAGCCCAAAAAGTGCCAGAAACAAACGTGGAGAAATCGCTCCGAGGGACTCAAAACCCTGGCACTTTCCAGAGGCGAACCCAAAGGGTTGCGCTTTAGCTGATCAAATAAATCCAGTTTGTCTATCACAAGTTATCGTTCCGCCAATAATAATCAACATTTGGAGATATAGCGTTTCCCAATCTCATGAGGTACACCAAAATCTTAACTCCTGACTCCTGACTCCTCAAAACCTAAGACTCTGTACCTCACAACTATGGGAATTGCTATAATATCTTTTTAAGAACCAATAAATCTCACTTTTTCTACCCCTTCAATCATCTCTAAAGCCAATTGTGCAGAGGTAAATGAGCTACTATTGTCCACTTGTTCTTTAATCCTGTCAGTAAGTGAATTGATATCTATAACTCTTTTTTCTATAACTCTTTTTTCTGAATCTTTCCAAGGAATATTAACAACCTTTTTGTCAATTGACTGACCTTCTAGGTTTTTCAATTTTTTGTAAAACTTTTTAGTCTTATCATCCCAGTCTAGTCCGAAATGTAAGGTTTCTGGTTTTTGGTGAATATCTACTGTTTTGATTTCTCCCTTAAATAAACAAATTAAAACATTAGCAGAAAGACGTTCCATCCGTAGTAATTCAATCTTCTTGTCTTCATCAACAGGTTGATCATTATTAACAACTTCATTATAACCATCAACCAGTAAACCCGGCCAACCTGACACCACATCTGAACGGAGTAAGAAACCAGTTACTATGGGGTAATTGTTAACAGCAAGATTTGTTTTATTTTCTTGATCATGTTTATGATCTGATGTAGTTACTCGACCAATACTAAATGCTCCATCTAATAAGCATTCTATCCAAAGGGAATCAAGATAGAAGAAACGAATTGATTCTACAGGTAACATAAGTTCATCGGGAACGAGATAATTAAAGGGTACACCTTTAAGAAGACTTAAATCTTCAAACCAATTATAAATACTCTCAGGAAGTTCTGTATTAGGTTGATTGTAAACGGGTAAATGGGTTTCGATATTTTGTATATTTTGTCTATGAGTGCGTTTCCAATTATAGAGACTAACGGATAAATTTTTACTCTGTAAAGCGAGTAATCTTCCTAATTCCCAAGCAGCAGAGTATGAAACATCAAACATACCATTATCAGGATTATAGATGATTAATTCATCTGCGGTACGAATGGGTAAGGTGATGTTATTGTTAGGGTTGTTTCCTGTGATTAAAGGGCTATGATACCAAGAGAAGGTTTTCCCTCCTTGTCGTAAAAAATGGGGTAAGGGAACATAACCCATAGATAGATATTTTTCCGCTTCAGTATTATTAACTTGTGGCAATCTTAGGGTACTAGGTTCTCGGTTAAGATGGGTCAAAAGTCCTTTAAAACTTTGCTTTTCATCAATACAAGAAAAACTCCAACTTTTTAGGCTAACTAAACGAATCTTATCATTATCTCCTGCTCCCTGAAAATCAAAACCGTTATTATTATAACGTCCTTCTAAAGAAACCAGATGGACGATACTTCTGCCACTTTTTTGAGGAAGTCTATTACAAATAATAACGGCTAATTCATCGCCGATTAATTTTCCTTGCTCATCTGTTCCTTGACGAACATGAGCAAGATAAGTTAAGTCTTCTTTAGTGGGTAAAATTTTTTCTAATAACTCTTTTTTGACATCAATAATTATTACTTTATCGTCTTCATGTTGTCCACTTTCTAGGGTAAGATTGGGAAATTTAGCGGGATAACTATTAATATCTTTTAAGGTTTTTAGGGTAATAATTTGAGTTTCTGGTGCTTCCGTTTCTTCAAATAATAATAAAGCTAACCAAGTATTATTATTATTATTATTACTAACAGATTGACGTTCCCAAGGTAAGGTACTACGGTTTAGGATAATATGGGGTAAAACATTGGAATGTTCCCCTAAGCTACCATCAGGGGGAAATACAGCGTGGATGTCTGTAGGTTTTAATTCAAAGCGTTCTCCTGATACAGTAAAACGAATAGGTTTAGTTTTCTGGTTTGTTGTAATATCTGTTGTAAAAGTAGTTCTAGGTATTTTTGCTCCACTTTCTATGGTTTGTGTAACAGTAATTTCATAGTCACCATCTTTTAAAGCTGGTTGATGATACTGAATAAATTCAATTTTAGTGGGTTCATTTGTGGTAGTTTCTGGCATTTTTGACTCCTTTAATAATAATTAATTAACTAAAACTCCAATTTTAGGTGAACCTAATAAATTGTTGGCAATTGTTGCACTGAGATCAATTTCTTCACTGTTTAAATTGAGTGCTTTTAGTAAATTTTCTCTGGTGTTGTTGACTGCATTATCTATAATAGTGCTACTAATGTCTTTAGTAGTTTCCTCATGAAAAGTGCCAATTGTCTGCCAATGACAAGCATTATTAATTTGAGTAGTGCTAAATTGTAATTCACGGCGATTAATGGCTTGAGTTGCTCCTGGTTCTGGTTGTTTTTTAGGTTTAATTTCTAATCCAGATAGGGTATTTTCAATAAATTGATTACCATTCAAACTAGGGGTTAAAGATTCGCCCCAAAGTGCGATGGGAACTTTTTTAAATAGGGGAATACAAGTAAAATCTTTGTCAAATTCTTCTGAACTTAGAGACTTGCCATCTCTAGTTATACTAATCGTTAAATCTGAGGTTAATTGCTCCGATTTGACTTCCATTGGACTGATGCCAAATTGGGTATTACTTTCCGCGATTTGGATTTGATCGTCTTGAAGAGTTATATCTTTAGTATAGACAGCTTTCTTAGCAGGAATGACTGAATTAGTGACTAAGCAGAAATCTTTAGGATTAATGATCCCTAAATCTGTTTTATCATCTTGATTAACTTTTCTGACTAAACCCTCTTGAACAGTAATACTACAAATAGCATCAGCAGCAGGGAGAAAAGAGGTTTTAAACTCATTCCAGTCAATGGCTGTGGGTGCTTGCGAGGCACTGCTACCAAAGCGCACATCAAAAGAAATAATCCAAAGATGAATATGGGCAATACCTGTAAATTCGGGTCCCCAGATGTATAAATCTGCCCCTAATTGAACGGTAATATGATGGGTTCCAAAAAAGTGAAAAGTATAGGACACTCCCATATCAACATAGATAGAAATATCGTAGTGATAGGGTTTCCAAGACATGAGAAAATCTGCCCCGGCGTTGAACCAAGCACTCAGAGGACCACTATTCCAAGTAGCTTGGAGGTGTCCCCCAGCCATGATAGCGGAAGGAGTCAAGGCAAAATAAGCATCTGCTTTGATGTAAAGTTCGCTGTTGACCTGCCAATTTAAGATGAGGCGAGGTACTTTCGGATAATGGTCTGGGACTTTAAAGAGGGGATGATAACCCCCTAAAGTGAGGACAAAATCTCCCTCATGGACGTTAGGGGCAAACCAGCCATAAAAGGCAAATCCTCCGGTGAGATGACAAGCTTGAGAAAGGATATAAGAGTTAGGAGTAAGTTGGGCAATAACGCCGATAAATCCTTCGGCGGGCAGAAAACTGGCTTTGAGGGCTAGTTGTACCTCGGCAACTGGGGGGACTCCTGCGCCTACATTTGGGGGGGCGATGAGGGTGGCTAAACCAAGGAGATTAAGTTCAAAACGATTACCAAAAGCGACGGTAAGCAGGAGAAAAGAGTCAATTAGTTTAAAAGAGGTGAATTTAATGCCGATGGCGAGGAATATTTGCCCAGTTTCGGGGGGGATGTAGTCTCGGAGTTTGGTTAGTTCTCCTGTGAGTCGGGCGGCTTTGTCTAAATTAGAGCCAGCAGCAGGAGGAGGGTTAACGGCTTCGGCGACGAGGGGGAAGGTGGCAATTTGGTCAATGGTGGGGACTTTGAGGGCGCGGTTATAGCCAAAGCCGGCGGCTAACCCGGTGACGAAGAAGAAGGAGGGGCCACCGATGGGGTAGTCAAGAATGGCGTAGATAAAGAGGGAGGGATGCCCTTGAAAATAAGCATAGGACCCTATGGCGGAAAGGTTGAGGGTTTTGGCTTTGACGTTAAATTTGATAACGGCGGCCCCGTTGTATTCGTCTATGCCGTTTCGGGTAGTTCTGAGGAATGCGCCTCCTATTTCTAGGGTGTCGCTGCCTTTGTAGTCGATGCCGATGCCTTTAAGGTCAAATTTGGGGTCAAATTGATTGAGGGGGGAGTTAACGGCAAGTCCATCGAGGGAGAGGGAAAGTCCGGCTAGGTTAAGACTAGCATCTAATAAGAAGCCGATGGCTGCGTCTTTGTACTGTACTCCTACTCTTTCAAAATGAACGGGACCAAAGCTTTTTTGGATTTTAAACCAAGTGGCGTTATCAGAGGGGGGGGTGGTGGTAGAGGGAATAACAGTCGGCTGACTTGGGGTAGGGGTTTGAGGAGTAGAGGAAGAAATTGGCAAGGCGAGGATGTTAGTTTGGCTACCAAATTGCATTTTGGCGGCTACATTTAAGCCTTTAGGAAGTGCGATCTGCTCCGCAGCGCCGTAGGCGTTCGCTGTACTGTCTTTTATGGGTATTTTAGTGCCTTGTTCGATCAGGTTGTTAAAGGTGGTGATTTCTGAAGAGGTAAAATCTTTATTGGCGATTAGGAATTGTAAGTCATCGACTCCGATGGTTTGCTCTTTCGGAAATTCTTGACCCACTAGGGGTAGGTTAGAGAGGTTAATGCCACCATCAATATTTAAACCAAAGAGAAAATTAGTTGAGGTTGGTTGTTTAGAATAGGCAAATAAGGCATCTTTTAGGCTTATTTCTAGTCCTTCTGGTATATCCTCTTTTAACTGAGAATCAATATAACCAATTAGGTCTTTAACTTTTACCGTCTGGTCATCATGGTAAGCAGCGAGGAATTTGGTAGAGGTTTGGTCAGTATCGAAAATGAGGGCAAATTTTAAGCTACCAATGGTGATATGCCCATCAAAGTGTTTTTTATAGGAAAGATCTAATTGTCGGAGAATATTAATATTGACCGTAATATCTATATTTTGATGATCAATAGGAAATTGAGACTCACAGGTAAAGGTAAAATCTTTTGCTCCAGTATTAAATGATGTTGCCAAATTCTCAATAGTTAAATCAGCGATCGCATTAGGCAAGACCACCTGGCCAAAGTGTTGTCCCAAGGTAGAAATTAAGTGGCCAATTGGTATAATCTGTCCTGTACCCGTTTCTCCTGAAAATTCCCAGCCCTTCTGTTCGTCCTGATATTGGGCTGTCAGTCCAATTAACACCTGCTCAATCAAAAAGCTGACACGGGCTGTAAAATGAGTTCTTTGGGCATCGGGATGGGCAAGAGAAAACTGAATATCGTACAGAAGCAGTTGGGGACTCTCTTCAAGAATGACCCATTCTCCATCGAGAATTAACTCCCCCTGATAGGTTGCCGATCGCTGTTTGGTGGGCAACTCCATAAAGAAGTCAAAGGCTGTCACTACCAAGTCAGGTAGGTGGGGATTGGTTTTCTTGGTAAAGTGTTCATAGACCTCACGGATATTGAGGGGAGGATCTCCTCGACGCAAACCTCCACCGATGGAAGTCTCTGAAAAGTTATTGCCAAAGAACGCACTCAACTCCAGCGTTCCTGACTCTCCAATTCCCACTAAACCAGAAACCGATCCCGAAAGGTTGCGTCCTCCCAAGGGGTCATCTACTCGGAAAGAGACATCGATCGCCTCTAGGGTTAGTAAATCTTCAACAATTGTCCAGCTTTCTTGAGTTTCTAATTTTAGGTTGACATAGCGAATCTTGGGACTGCCGGTGGGATTGATCACTATGTCTAAATTGGCAAACCGCACTAATTGTTTAATGTTGAAATCGAAGGGAGTTGTCAATCCGGTATGGTTCACCAGAGATCCTAATTCTTCTAAGGCAACGTTACCCAGATCACTGAGATCGGCACTCAAACGAACATCAGATTGAGGGTTAAATAGTTGCGCTGAGAGAAAAATTGAGTGTTGGGTTCCTTGTGCTTGAAACGGAACATTCGCACTAAAGGCAAGATAAACAATATTATCCCATTCAACTTTGTCATAGTTAAAGCGAGGATCAATGCAGAGTTCGTACCGAATATCGGTCAATTGAAATAAGGTTAAGTCGGTGGTAATGCCATCGGGTCCCTCGATAAACATATTGGGGACGGGTTCAATGTCAGCACTAACTTCCGGTATACTTGGTGTCATGGTGATCTCGCCATACAGACGATGCTCGACCTTGGGAAAGAGTAATTACAAAATGCCAAAGATTGAATTGTTATGGAGAGTAGCATGGAATGTCATGCCCCTTTTTATCTGTGCTGATACGTCATAGGAACTCAAAATTAAGGTAGGAGTATTGTAATGAATCGATTCGACTAAGGTATGTTGTAATGAAGGATATTCTTGAGCTAAAGTCCAATTGTTATCAGCCGTAGCCGTAACAACGATGGCAGGATTAGCCGCTTGAATACTAAAGACCGCCGTAACCTGCATTCCGGCGAAGGGAGGTTGTGATCCTGTGCCAACGACAGTAATTTCTGTGTCCGTTGCGGCCTGCTGAGTAATGTTCTCAATGATGAGCTTACCATTCCTCAGATAAGGAACAAATAATTGACTAAGATCGCTAGAAGCCAGATCGTTAATAGCCAGTTCCAGCCGATTGTTTGTGATAATAATATGGGTTTTAAGTTGACTGAAATCCATCGTAATTGCCTAGGTGGAAGGTTTTTCAAATGTCCGTGTAAACGTGCCGTTAGAACCGGTTATATAGACCGCACGTTGGTAAATTTACTGGTGTTACTATAAGAACCCATACTCCCTTTTTCCCAATAAAAAATTTCATGTTCAGGGACTTCAGACCGTTTACTTAATGCTTGACAATTTTCATAGCGGACAATGGTATCTTCACTGGGCAGATGGTCTTTATCAACTTTTTTACCAGCACTCATGACGACGTTGATAGGCTTCGTCTTATCGACAAACTCTTGCGAGGATGATGTATTATTGCTACCATGATGGGGAGCTTGCAGAACACACAGATTAGCCAAGCGATCGCCATGATTTTTGAGGAGATAATGTTCTGTACTGCGGGTCGCATCTCCACAAATTAACAGTTTTTGATCAAAGATTTCGATCAAGGTTACGACACTTCCTCGATTGGTCGTGTTGCTGTTGTCGTTGACGTACAATTGATCAACATTACTGGCCAGGATTGCAATTTTACAGTTCTCTTCATCAACAATACGAATGCCTCCCTTCCCATCTAGGCGATCGACTGTGTTGGTTTCATCGGCATTTAGCACGTCCTTGTCATTAATCCGAATAAAGCCAAAGGTCAATAAATTATGGGTAACTGCTTTGATAAAACTGGGATCGGTCGTTCGAGAAGAAATCCAAGTGCTGGTTTGTCCGGCACTGTAGTCGGGAAATTTAGCACTGTGGTAGACATTATGAATGATTACGTTATCCTTAAGAACCTCTTTGGCTTTGTCGTAGTGATCCGTATCAGGATGGGTCAGAATTAAAATATCAATTTCATTCTGATTTTTTAAGAATTTTTCGGTGTAAATCGAATCCTTAATCCGTTTTGTATAAACCGCATTGTCTTCACTATCCTTAGAATCAGAACCACAGTCAATCATAATGACACGCCCTTTCGGGGTGGCAATCAGACAACAATCTCCTTGTCCCATTTGCAGGAATGATATGTGTAAACTGCCATCTCCGCGATTTCCTGCCGGAGTCGCTGGTTGTTTTTTTAAGGCTTCTTCCCGACGCAAGCGTAGTTCCTCTGCATGTTTTCGATCCGCTTCTAGATTAGCCGCCTGTTCTGCATCCCGTTGTGGTTTGGTTTGACTGCGGGTTCGTGGTCTTTTTTGATCAGGTCTGTCTCCGTCATTCTGTCTTTTTCGTTTGTTTCCACACATAATTTTTCCTCCATAGTTTTAGAAATAGGATAAGTCTGTATCATAAGAAATTCCTCAGAGAATTGGGAGTGGGATGGGAGGCGATCGCTTTTAATTTTCCTTGTTATTGTTGTTTAAGAGTTTCTACCCAGAGCAATTTTACTCGCTCACCGGTTTTTAGTCGGTTTGACCCGATTCAAACTCTTATTTGAGTTCTTAGAGACGTTTTTAAAGTTGTTGTTTCATACGCATACTTTCCATATTTTAGTTTAATCTTTAGAACTCACAAAGCAATATTTTAAAGCTTGATGATGTAGGAAAGAGCATAATAGGGAGGACGATTTTCATGAGCTTCATTTCCTCCCACTGTTTTTATTGGTTGACCGCTAGCTGCGTCTATTCTGTCCTGCCTATTGTCAAGGCTAGTTGCAGCATTCCACCCCAGTGGCCATTTGGCTACCAAATATTTATATTCTTCGTTTTCATGATTATGAGCAGGCATCTGAGATATGGTTAATTGAACGGTGTCTACTCCTCCTGTACTTCCTTGCTTATAGTTATTCCCTGCACCTACTATAAACCGATCTCGCAAATCGGGTGTACCATTCTGGCCATCACATAAAGCCCAACCAACAGGAATTTGATTGACATCCCCAGCCCACATTATAATCATTCCCCTTAAAACGACTGAAGTATTTCCACAATTCAACAGTTCATAGTAAGTTGTTTTAAGATGAGCATTAGGCCCTTTATGGGGTTGACAGACTTCCATTGCTCCCGCTCGTCCTTTGACAAATAAGAGAACATAGGGAGAACGGAAATCACCTTTTTCTGCGTCAAAAGCCCTGAGAGCATTAATGGAGGTCAATAAAGTTTCTGCAGCTTCACCTCTAGGAGCATTCCTTATAGCATCATAGCTGGCTACTGCAACAACATCACCATTAGCAACATTGTTTTGATCATTAATCCAATTTGCCCAATAATTCCAAAAATCGTGATTTTTATAAACATGGTTCTTCGTTACTTGGTATGATTCGATCAGGGGGCATAAATCGACTAAATCCTTATAGGGCAAGAGACTCAATTGATTAGCTCGTTCTAGATAGAAAACAATTGGCCAAAATCGAAGCAATGTCTTTCTGTGTAAGGG
>NZ_JAPZQJ010000533.1:0-2252 GCF_027530405.1 Microcystis sp. LE19-41.2A
CCAAGCTTTTCTGGTCGGAACCCCCTAAGCCGAGTTTTCAAGGTGCTGCGCCGTCCACTTGGTTTTCGAGACTGGCCTTTTAATTCTAACGTAAAGCCAACCTAGAACGGCGGGGTTTCAGACCCAAAATTTCCGATGAAACGCCTCGATCGCTTCCTCTAGGGTTGGATAAATACGTTCGGTCGAGATCGTCTCGGATAGGTCTCCTTTTTTTAATTGCTGATATAAATCTTGCTTCACCCGCGCCATGGCAAAAGTAATACCACTACCGATTAATTCTCGATGTAATTCTTTCAACATATCGACCGCCGTAATATCGATATCTAGAATCGCTTCGGCGTTGAGAACGAACCACTCGACGGGGACTTTCTCCGCCTCGATCGCCGCTATTACCCGTTTCCGAAAATTCTCGGCGTTGGCGAAACAGAGGGGCGCGTCGTAACGGTAGAGAACCAATCCGGGGATCGTCGTCGCGCCCTGCCAATCCTCGATGTCGTGCAGGCCCGCCAGATTCGGCACTTCCCCCAAAACCGCATCGTGTGGTCGCATCAGCCGTGCGAACAGATCGACCACCGATAACCCCACGGCAACGCCCACCCCGACGAGGATATCGGTGGCCAGGACACCGAACATGGTGACGAGCGCCAATCGGAACTCGCTGGTTTTGAAACAACGCAGACGGTTGAACTCCGAGATCTCGATCAGACGGAGCGCGGCGTAAATCACGATCGCCCCCAGGGCCGCTTTCGGAAACAGGGATAGCAGCGGGCGCAAGAACAAAAGTACCAAAATCACGATCAGAAAAGCCACGAGGGAAAACAGTTGCGATCGACTGCCCAGAGAATCGCCGATCGCCGTGCGACTGCCGCTACTGCTGACGGGAAAGCCTTGCATGATGCCGTTACCGATATTCACCGCTCCCAGGGCGAGTAATTCCTGATTGCCATCGATGCGATAGTTGTTTTTCGCCCCGAAGGCGCGGGCGGTCAAGACGTTATCGGAATAGCCAACGAGGGCGATACCGATGGCCGAGGAGAGTAAATAGACGAGCTGCTGGGAAGAAAAACCTCTCGGTACTTTCAAACTCGGTAAACCGGCGGGAATTTCCCCGATCACGGCGATGCCGCGCTCGTTCAGATCGAACAAATATACTGCCGATGTGGCCAGTAGAACTGCGAGTAAAGGGCCGGGGGCATTGGGAAAGCGACGTTGTACCACTAGCAGGAAAATTAAAACAGCGGCGGCGAGAATCAGAGTTGGTGGGTGAATCTCGGATAAATGTCCCGAAAATTCCCCGATCTGTCCGAAAAGCGATTCCGCTTTCAGTGACATCCCGCTAATTTTTCCCAACTGACCGACGATCATGATCACCGCTACTCCGGCCATGTAGCCGACGAGGATCGGTTTGGAGAGGAGATCGGCGAGAAACCCCAACCGGGCGAAAGCGGCGACGCAGCAGACGCTCCCCACGAGTAGGGCTAATAGACTGCACAGACTGGCGTAGTTGCTACTATCTCCCGCGACGAGGGGCATGATAGCGGCGGCGGTCATTACTGCCGTCGTCGATTCTGGCCCGACGGAGAGTTGTGGTGAGGAACCGAGCAGGGCATAGATGAGCAGCGGCGGTAGGATCGCCCATAATCCGGCGATCGGTTGTACTCCGGCCAGTTCCGCATAGGCCAGACATTGGGGAACGAGATAGGCTGCCACGGTGATCCCCGCAATGATATCTCCCCGCAACCAGGCCGAGCGATAGGATCGCAGGCGCTTTAACCCGGGTAGAGAAAACCGCTCCCTAGAAAAATTTAATCGAGTAGGCATCCTCATCTCTTCTCCTGTCATCGAAGTTCGGCGTTGTGGGAATATTGGTGGCAAGAAAGCGTTAAATATCCGTGAGTGGGAATGTCTTTTTTGCGGGACTTTCCCTTCAAAAGCGACCTCGACCTTTAGCCCTGGCGGAAAACTTTCCTGTCGGCGAGCGATCGCGTTTTTCCTCGCCTCTCCAGAGGGTTATCAATAAAAGCGATCGCTATTTAGGGTTGGCTGAAAAAGTTTTTCCTGGGGGCAGGGTGTGGGGTGTAGGGTGTAGGGTGTAGGGTGTAGGGTTTTAGCGATTTTGAGGGGGTCAATTACCTAATTTTCAGGGAAAAAGTCCCGGAATTTTCCACCCGATCACTCCGGGATCTGGCACTTTTTGGTTTCCAAAAAGTCTAAAAGTCTTACCCAACAAGGTTTTTAGATTTATTCAGCAA
>NZ_JAPZQJ010000198.1:0-5336 GCF_027530405.1 Microcystis sp. LE19-41.2A
AAACTTTTCTGACTTTTCTTCAGCCATTTATGAATGTTTGAATGATGCCCATTTGAAACATAAAAAAGAACTGGATTCCTTGCTGACTCTACGATTTCAGAAGTTTAATAAATCTCAGATTATGAACGTCTAAAGTATATATAACTTTTCTTAACTTGATCTAGGTACAACGGAACCTCCAAAAAAAACCAGGTGTTTTAGGAAAAATCTGGCATTCTGTAATAAAACTTAACATTTAGGTTCTTCAGTTTGTGCAAGGCAATGGACGGGGTTAAGTAGGGTCTGCTGAAAAAGTTTGTTGGTGGGGGCAGGGTGTGGGGTGTGGGGTGTGGGGTGTAGGGTTTTACCGGTTTTGAGGTAGTCAGTTACCTAATTTTCAGGGAAAAAGTACCTGAATTTTACCCCCGATCCCTCCAATGGTCAGCACTTTTTGCGGGGAAAAAAGTCTAAAACCCTTATCCAACAAGGTTTTTAGATTTATTCAGCAAGCCCTAAGTAGGGAGGCACAATTATTTGTAGGATGGGTTAGCGGTAGCGTAACATAATCGGGCGTTGGGTTTCATGCTTCAACCCAACCTACGTTCATCTTATATTTAATTCCACCCACCCACTTAAGTAGGGCTTGCTGAATAAATGTGAAATGTAGGCAAGGTAAGGGTTTTGTGGCTTTTCTTGCGAAACAGGTGCAAGATTTTGAGAGAATCGTCGTTCAAAACCTTGCGTTTTCATCGGCCCGCGTCCTGTAGGGGCGAAGCATTTGGGCATAACCTATCGGTGAAACCGGAGATTTTCTATCCGAATGCTTCGCCCGTACTTTTTGCCGCAAACCCTAATTAGCAAAGGTTTAACTGTGCCACACAGGTGTGAGAACCGCTATAAATCTGGTTATTAAAAACGGTTCTTCGTTACTTGGTATGGTTCGGTAGGGTGTCATAAATCGACTAAATCCTTATCTGGCAAGAGATTTAATTGATTAGTTCGCTCTAGAGCGAAAACAATTGACAAAAATCTCAGCAATGTCTCTCTCTATAAGGGTTTCATCTCTTATAATCCTGTATGTTGCATAAGACAAACCGAAGAGCCAATTTTTCAGAACGATTCAAGTCCCCCTTGAAAAGGGGGATTTAGGGGGGCTCCCCCCGCCTATCGGCACCCCCCTTATTAAGGGGGACAGGGGGGATCAAACGACCCGTTGATTAAAAACAAAAATTATGTGCCGGGCTGTGTTAGAATCAACGCTTAAAGAAAAAGCTAAAAGCTAGAAAACCAAACAGGGCATCTAACCTTTAGCTATTCTTGTTCAACGTCACAGTTATCAATGTGTACGAGACATTGGTAACTGTTATTTTTGTTTCTTAAAGCGGGAAACCAATCCTAAACCACCCACTGCCAAAAGTCCCAGGATAGTACCCGGTTCGGGAACGGGAACGGATTGATGGAAAGAATTTTGGAAGTCAAATAGACCTTCATTGGGATTAGCAGCTAGGGTATTTGTGACGGTCAACTTTTTGATGGGGGCGATAGGGATGAAACCGCTAGGAGGGACCTGTGAGCCGTTAGTTGAAACTAATTCAAAGGGAGGAGGTATCTCACCAAATGTCTCGGTTACAGTCCCGTAGTTGGATGATACGTTTGAATCCAGGTCAACCCCGACAATATAATCGGGGGAGCCAATGACCTCGATTGTATATGTGAAAGACCCGGAACTCATATTGGTATCAGCGAGACCGTCCATAGCATCGTATCGGAAATAATGATGATCACCCATCTCGGTCAGCGCAACTTTATCCACCGCCTCGGCCCCAATGGTACCACCGACGTACTTAACTATTTTGTCGCCTTGAATAAGATCCTTACGCAAAGCAAGATCAGAATTTGTCCATTCCCCCCAAGTTAACACCATGCTGGCGGCACTCGCACTGGTAGCGGTAAGCACCGCGCCGGCGAGAACCCCAATGGCTAGGGAGCCAGAAGCAAAAGTTTTGGTTAATTTGTTGGTTGTCATCATAACTGAATTATCCAGCGTTAATTGTGTGTACTATAGCCATCAAAAGAAGTTAAGCAAGCGTTAAGCTCGCTGATAACTTTTTGTGTGACCTGACATAATTATAGCGAAACTTTTCAAAAAAAACAGGTGTTTTAGAATAGGGTGAGCGCATCTCAAACGCTATTGACTATTGACCAATTTGGTCATCCGCTTGCTGTGTGGGCATTTCAAGTGATACCAGTCAATCAAAACAGTTAGGAATTCTTAACATTTGGTCGATTTTTGCTTAACAATTGAGATGGCAAATTCTCCTCAAATATTCCTGAATCACCCTCTGGGTAAGCAACTCACATAAATCAAGTTCATTTTGTTAACGATTGTTAAGATGCGCTTCGCTTACCCTGTGTTTTAGAAAACTTTTTTTCGGCAATATTTATATATTTTTGTCAAATTTATAGCAGTTTTCCCCGAACATAACTACCCAAAAGTTGACAAATATACCCAAGCTTTTTGGTGAAAGTTGGACAAATAAACAGGCTCTAAGTAGGTGGGTGGAATTAAATATAAGATGAACGTAGGTTGGGTTGAAGCATGAAACCCAACGCCCGCATGGGTTACGCTACCGCTAACCCATCCTACAAATAATTGTGCCTCCCTACTTAGTTCAAAAAAAAATCTCTCAATTCGTTACAAAACTTAATCAAGAGAGGTACAATGTATAAAACTTAACAGTTTTGATCGTTAAAACTGGAGTTCGATGGCAATCAACTCCCTAACGAGGTAACTTCCTTTTGCTCCCACAAAAATGTCACCCCAAAACCCCCGGACAAACTCAGGTTTTAGAAAGACCAAAAATCCCGTTGAATATCTCTATCTAAAGAGGTATGACTAATTTTCCTAAATCATCTATAGTTACCAGCGTAGGGCAATGGCAGTATAAAAGTGGACAACTGACTGTCTAAAGTTGGACGATTCTCTCTCGAGAAATTTCTTTAATTAAAACTGGGTTAAGTTAAGTAGTCGGACATAAATTCTGTTCTCTATCTTAAGAAATGTAAATTGCCGCAATTCTTACTGACTCCTGACTTAAAAGTGGCAAGTGGCAAGTGGGGAGAATACACAAAAGCTGTCTCCTGTCTCCTGTCTCCTGTCTCCTGACTCCTGACTCCTAGCCCCACCAACAAACTTTTTGCCGCAAACCCTACTTAACAGCTTATATATATGAATACCCTCATCACTATTCGAGAAGCTTCCGATTTACTCGGAGTTAGCATTAAAACCCTCCGGCGCTGGGAACAACAGGGTAAAATTGTCTCAATTCGTACCCGCGGCGGTCATCGCCGATTTCGACCGGAAGATCTCTTACAATCTGGTCAAGCAACCCCATTGATTATTGGCTATGCTCGTGTTAATCGACCTGAACAAAAACCCCAATTAGACACCCAGATAAAAGCGTTAGAAGAATTTTGCCATCAGCAGGGTCAACCCTTTGAAATTCTCACCGATATCGGCGACGGAGTCAGCCACAATCACCCTAATTTTATGCGTCTAGTGAAGATGATTTGTCAGGGTGAGGTGAAATCTCTAGTTTTAACCCATGCGGAAAGTGTGAGTCGCTTTTGTCATGATTTTATTTTGGGTTTGTGCCGTCTCTTCAAAATCCAAGTCATTCTCCTCAATCAAACCCAGGAATCCATTGCAGCTGAGGATTTAGTGGACGATCTGCAAGCCCTCGTCACCATCTGTTACGATCATCTCTACCCACTACATAACCCGGCTCATCGGCAATTACTAGAATACCTAGGGGCGTTTAAGGATGTCCGTGTGGCTTAAAATTATCCTTGGCCTGGGTTTCTTATCCCTCTTTTTAGTTGTCTGATGCCGCCTCTACTGTTCCCCGAACCAGGGCCAAGAATAGTAATATTTGAGATGATAAAGAGAATTTGATCCCCCCTTGCCCTAGGGTTGATTCAAGGTAGGGTTGATTCATGAATCAACCCTACCCCTTGCCCCCCTTAAAAAAGGGGGGAAAACCAGGAAAGTTCCCTTTTCCAAGCTGGATTGAGGGGGATCAAATTGGCTGACGGCTATATTGACATCCTCATTAACGGCAATGAAACTAGAAACCACGGCGATTAAACGGATTCTCGATGCTAACCTTGACCGCGCCAGAGAAGGACTGCGAATTATCGAAGAATGGTGTCGTTTTGGCTTAGATAATCCCGATTTAGCCCAAGAATGTAAAGAAATGCGCCATCAATTAGCTAGTTGGCACTCGATCGATCTTAAACGACATCGGGACACAGCCGGCGATATCGGCAGGGATTTAAGCCATCCCAGGGAAGAAATCCGGGAGACTGTCGAGGGACTGCTGCAGGCCAATCTCGCTCGCGTACAGGAGGCTTTTAGGGTTTTAGAAGAATACGGTAAACTCTATGATCTGGAGCTAGGGATAGCCTGTAAACAGCTGCGCTATCGGGTTTATCAGCTAGAGAGTAAACTATTAATCTCGCCACCTCTGGAAAAACTGCAAGCATCTCCCCTCTATCTAGTCACTTCTCCTGCCGAAAATCTGCTAGAAATCGTCGAATTAGCCCTAAAAGGGGGTTTAAAATTGGTGCAGTACCGCCATAAAACCGCCGCTGATACCATTCGTTTAGAAGAAGCCGCTAAACTGTGTGAGTTATGCCACCGTTACGATGCTTTGTTTATTATGAACGATCGCGTCGATATTGCTCAGGCCATTCATGCTGATGGTGTTCATCTCGGTCAACAGGATGTACCGATTTCCCTAGCGCGGCAATTTCTCGGTCCTGGGGCAATTATCGGCCGGTCCACCACTAATCCCCAAGAGATGGCCAAAGCAATCCAAGAAAAGGCCGATTATGTGGGAGTCGGGCCGGTTTATGCCACCCCCACCAAAGCAGGAAAAACCCCGGCAGGATTGGAATATGTCCGTTATGCGCGGGAAAATTGCCCTTTACCCTGGTTTGCGATCGGTGGTATTGATAGTAGTAACATTAAAGAGGTTTTAGAGGCAGGAGCGCAACAGGTAGCTGTAGTCCGGGCCATCATGGAAGCGCAGCACCCCGAGGTCATCACCCAACAATTATTAACCCAATTAAAGTAGGGAAGTGGGAAGTGGGGTGTAGGGTGTGGGGTGTGGGGTGTGGGGTGTGGGGTGTAGGGTGTAGGGTGTGGAAAAATAGGGAAATGGGGGAGTGGGGAGATAGGGGAATTTCAACTAATACCCTAAAACCCTAAAACCCCAACTCTCAACTCCTGTCTCCTGTCTCCTCCGATTAACTTGATTCGTTTATATCCAAATCCATGTCAGAAATAACCTTGC
>NZ_JAPZQJ010000184.1:2500-5481 GCF_027530405.1 Microcystis sp. LE19-41.2A
GAAGCTAACCCGGGGAACTGAAATATCTAAGTACCCGGAGGAAAAGAAATCAACCGAGATTCCCTGAGTAGTGACGAGCGAACGGGGAACAGCCCAAAAGTCATCATGGTTCTAGCAAAACGGTCTGGAAAGGCCGGCCATAGACGGTGATAGCCCAGTATGTGAAAGGGCCACGATGATGAAATTGAGTAGGGCGGGGCACGTGAAACCCTGTCTGAACATGGGGGGACCATCCTCCAAGGCTAAATACTCCTGACTGACCGATAGTGAACCAGTACCGTGAGGGAAAGGCGAAAAGAACCCCGGAGAGGGGAGTGAAATAGAACCTGAAACCGTATGCGTACAAGCAGTAGGAGCCCGCAAGGGTGACTGCGTACCTTTTGTATAATGGGTCAGCGACTTACTTTTTGTGGCGAGCTTAACCGTATAGGGTAGGCGAAGGGAAACCGAGTCTGAATAGGGCGCATAGTCGCAGGAAGTAGACCCGAAACCGGGTGATCTAGCCATGCCCAGGGTGAAGGTGCGGTAACACGCACTGGAGGCCCGAACCCACTCCTGTTGCAAAAGTAGGGGATGAGGTGTGGCTAGGAGTGAAAAGCTAATCGAACCCGGAGATAGCTGGTTCTCCTCGAAAGCTATTTAGGTAGCGCCTCGCACGAATCTTCTTGGGGGTAGAGCACTGTTATGGCTAGGGGGTCATCGTGACTTACCAAACCATGGCAAACTCCGAATACCAAGACAGACTATGCGGGAGACACACGGCGGGTGCTAACGTCCGTCGTGAAAAGGGAAACAACCCAGACCCACAGCTAAGGTCCCCAAATTATCGCTAAGTGGAAAACGATGTGGAAAGGCATAGACAGCCAGGAGGTTGGCTTAGAAGCAGCCATCCTTTAAAGAAAGCGTAATAGCTCACTGGTCGAGTCGGTCTGCGCGGAAGATTTAACGGGGCTAAGCGATATACCGAAGCTTGGGGTGCACACTTTGTGTGCGCGGTAGAGGAGCGTTCCGTACGCCTGCGAAGGTGGCTTGAGAAGGCTGCTGGAGGTATCGGAAGTGCGAATGCTGACATGAGTAACGATAATGCGGGTGAAAAGCCCGCACGCCGAAAGCCCAAGGTTTCCTAGCGCAACGTTCATCGGCGCAGGGTGAGTCGGCCCCTAAGGCGAGACCGAAAGGTGTAGTCGATGGGAAGCTGGTTAATATTCCAGCACCTCGCGTGAGTGCGATGGGGGGACGGAGAAGGGTAAGTGTACCGGGCGTTGGTTGTCCCGGGGAAAGTACAAAGGCTTGGGCGGTAGGCAAATCCGCTGCCCTTTAAGGTCGAAGTACGAGACGAGTCCTATCGGACGAAGTCACTGATCCCACGCTTCCAGGAAAAGCCTCTAAGCTTCAGCTCACGCAAGACCGTACCGTAAACCGACACAGGTGGGTAGGATGAGAATTCTCAGGCGCTTGAGAGAACTTGGGTGAAGGAACTAGGCAAAATAGTACCGTAACTTCGGGAGAAGGTACGCCTCCAGCAATGGAGGCCGCAGTGACCAGGCCGCTGCGACTGTTTATCAAAAACACAGCACTCTGCAAACACGAAAGTGGACGTATAGGGTGTGACGCCTGCCCGGTGCTGGAAGGTTAAGTGATGGGGTCAGCGCAAGCGAAGCTCTTGATCGAAGCCCCAGTAAACGGCGGCCGTAACTATAACGGTCCTAAGGTAGCGAAATTCCTTGTCGGGTAAGTTCCGACCTGCACGAATGGCGTAACGACAGCGGCGCTGTCTCCACCCAAGGCTCAGTGAAATTGAAATCGCTGTGAAGATGCAGCGTTCCCGCGGCAAGACGGAAAGACCCCGTGAACCTTTACTATAGCTTTACATTGAACGTTGAGTTCGTCTGTGTAGGATAGGTGGGAGGCTATGAAACCGAGGCGCCAGCTTCGGTGGAGCCATCCTTGAAATACCACCCTGATGTGCTTGACGTTCTAACCTAGGTCCGTAATCCGGATCGGGGACCATGTATGGTGGGTAGTTTGACTGGGGCGGTCTCCTCCCAAAGAGTAACGGAGGAGCACGAAGGTACGCTCAGCGCGGTCGGACATCGCGCAATGTGTGCAAAGGCAGAAGCGTGCTTGACTGCAAGATCGACGGATCAAGCAGGTACGAAAGTAGGTCTTAGTGATCCGGTGGTTCTGTATGGAAGGGCCATCGCTCAACGGATAAAAGGTACTCCGGGGATAACAGGCTGATACCGCCCAAGAGTTCATATCGACGGCGGTGTTTGGCACCTCGATGTCGGCTCATCACATCCTGGGGCTGTAGTCGGTCCCAAGGGTATGGCTGTTCGCCATTTAAAGTGGTACGCGAGCTGGGTTCAGAACGTCGTGAGACAGTTCGGTCCCTATCTGTCGTGGGCGTTGGAGATTTGAGAGGGGCTGCTCCTAGTACGAGAGGACCGGAGTGGACGAACCTCTGGTGTTCCGGTTGTCACGCCAGTGGCACTGCCGGGTAGCTATGTTCGGAAGCGATAACCGCTGAAAGCATCTAAGCGGGAAGCGCGCCTCAAGATGAGATCTCCCGGGACACAAGTCCCCTAAAGGAACGATGAAGACTACGTCGTTGATAGGTCGGGTGTGTAAGTGCAGTAATGCATTGAGCTTACCGATACTAATGATCCGTGTGGCTTGATCATATAACCTCAAGTTGCCTTGCCCTTCGACACAGAAGACAAGTCAAACCAAACCAAACTGTTACGTCACAAGACCCTATGAGAGCGTGAGCGCTTGAGCCATCTGGCAATAGCGACCCTCCACCCTCTCCCTGGTGAACATAGCTGCGTGGAACCACCCGATCCCATCCCGAACTCGGAAGTGAAACGCGCACGCGCCGATGGTAGTGTGCATCCGCATGCGAGAGTAGGTCATCGCCAGGGCCTTACACCAAAACCCCTCCGGGTATCCCGGAGGGGTTTTTCTTTGCAACAAAGAAA
>NZ_JAPZQJ010000417.1:0-7950 GCF_027530405.1 Microcystis sp. LE19-41.2A
TTTTGTACCAGTTTATGTACTACGAGGAGAATAATGCAAGGTTTTTGAATGTCCCAATCCTATTTTCTTGCACTAACATCAGATTTTAACAGGTCAAAAGCCTTATTTTCAAAGGGTTTTACCATTATTCAGCAAGTCCTACTTAATCTTGATAGAAACGACTTTTTACTAAACAATAGGCTCTTTCATCGCCGTCACGACTGGCGGGATCGGAGTTTTCGGTATTACCTACTGTTATATAATCGCAAATTTCCCAGCCGGTTCGCTGTAAAATTCGGCGTAACCCGGCATTAGAAAAGATCCAATAGTTGGTGGAATCATTATTTGCTTCTAGTTCATCGAGTAAATAGGCTAGAGGAATCGCGGAAAGATCGACTCGATTAGCGGCATTACTCACCGTATTAAACTTAGTGACGCGGGTGCTAATCAGGCAATAATTGGCAGATTTTGCTAAGGTTTCGAGGGCATAGTAGGGATTTTTGAGATGGTATAAAATTCCTAAGAAGATGACTAAACTATAGCTTTTTTCTGGAAGGAGAAACTGGGAATCTAAGTTAACATCATGAATCTCCACAGAGGAAGAAAGAGCAGTTTTGAGCAGTTTAACCCCTTGCATAAGATTAAAGTTGGTAGGAGCGTAGTCCACTACCTGCACTTTACAGCCCAAAGATTCCAGAAAAAACGCCAGATCGCCATCGGCACAACCAATATCAACAATCGGTTTTTCCGAGATTAATTCTAGTAGAAAACGGTTTTTACCCGTTAATAGTAATTCGAGAATATCGAAGCAGGTTAAAGTGTTGTAAGGATACCAGCCAAAATTGTCGGGAGCGAGTTTTTCTTTTTCGGCATCTAATTGGACTCGAAACTGGCGGGACTTATTTTTAATGACGCTAATATCGAGAAGTTTCGGACTAATTTCTTGCAGTTCGGGAATGGTTAAGGATAACTGACCTAATCTTTCATAAAGAGCATTTTTTTCCCGAATCATTTCTTGTTTTTCTTGATTCAAACTCTTCAGATGATCTTTGAGAGAATCTCGTTCTTCAATTAAAGTCTCTCGTTCATCAACTAAGCGAGGATATTTCCAGAACTTAAGATATTTCTTGATTTTCATCTATCAATAGGGAGGAATTAATTTTACTGAGTTAGTCTAGGGGGTTTCTGGCTGTTCGATATTTTTACCAAAACCACTCTTATAATACCATTGATCGGGATCATTTGTCAATATATTTACCAAAAATTTTGAGTTTTAAAGTCAGATTATTATTGGCTTTTATCAAAATTAAGCTGAGAATTTTTGCAGATGATTTATTTTTAAGGATTATAGATTCGGGGTAACTTCCTTAGAGAAAAATTGACCTCCTGACTTGAAAGAGGGTGTAGGGTGTGGGGTGTGGGGTGTGGGGTGTGGGGTGTAGGGAAGGAAACCTCTTTCATCTGTGGGGGTGAAAATTTTTTCATCGGGACTGACTCCTGACTCCTCCAATTCTACCGGGGAGTAATGATTAGTTGCGATAATTTTCCAATATTTGGGAAAATCTCGACAATGGGGACAGTATTCAATCAAAACAGTGGTGGAGGATTTTCCTGGCATTCAGTCCAAACCAAGCCTCATCTCCGGGCAATCCGGGGAAAGAGGAGAGGTTGACCGTCATGACAGAAATTATATAGATTAAAATTAGAAAACTTAGGTAAATTGGCAAGATTTTAACTTTTTTCATGATCGAAGTTATCCCGCTTACATAATTAAAATTTTTTCTCTGCTTTTTAGACTTATTTTTGACAAATTTAGCAAGTTTGCCAGAGATATATTATCCTACTCGCCAGCTTCTTTGAGATACTGATTGATATGATAATTCGGGTTAACTTGACAAGAGTTCGAGCGCCTGTAAACGCAAGTTCCGTTAAAGCATTTCTCCCGTTGATAATCTCCGACCGCGGCAGTGTCTTGGTTAAATAATAGATAATTAAAATAAGGTTGTAGTTCCTCGAAATTTTGGTTATCTTTAAGGAAATAAATCGGTACATCTTGGTGTAAGTAGGCGTATCCCCCCGTGTACTGCCACGCCAATCCTTTTACTCCTAAACCGCACAGTTTTTTCTCGCTACTTAAATACTCATAGGCTTGTAATTGTCCGCCGTGGGTTTGCCAGTGAGTATAGCCCGGTTTTTGCCAAGGCGGTCCGAAATTAAAAGTCTGGTCCGTATTAAAACGCCCCGCCAGCAACCAAGAGAGAAAAGCCCAAAGAAGTAAACTACTAAAAATAACGATAGTTTTGCCGGCGAGGGAACCTCGCATTAACGATAAACGCGAGACGAGAGTGGCGATTCCCAAACCAGCGAGAATAATAATTAGTGGTAGGGCAGGGAACATATAGCGATATTCTTTGTGACCTAAAAAGCTGTGAGAGAGGATAATAACTAGGGCCAGAAGGGCGAGAATCCAGTGACGACGAGCAGCGATTGCACAGAAGACGAGGATCGGAAACAGCCACCAAGACCAATTGAGGGCTAACCAAGTAAAATATTGCTGCCAGGGGGATACGCCAAAACTATTAAATTTTCCTTCAAAAATATTAATCCAGATCAGTTTCCAAATCGATTGGAAGGGGGTGGACCAAGTGAAAGCGTCTAAAGCACCCCCCAGCAAAACCGGACCGATAAAACCGAGGGCAAGGGGCAGTAATTGTGGAAAATTTTTTTGTCTAACTTGATAAATGAGGGCGATGGCGATGGCAGGCAGTAAATGAAATCGAAGATAGGTGGTCAATCCATAGAAAAACCCTGTCCAATACAGTCGCTGACGAGAGGGGGGATTTTTGCCGTAACATCCTAAATAAACGCCGACTAGCAGGGAATAAGCGGCCATAACTTCGGTGAAGGCTTTCGGGGCAAAATAGATAAATTCAAACCAAATCGCACAAATACCGCCAGTGAGGATAGCGCCGGCCAAACCGATGCTTTCGTAGGCGATCGAGAATCCGATCCAAACGGGAATTAAAGATAGTAAACTGAGGAAAATCTTGATGCTGGCCAGATAGCCACTGGCTCCTTCCGAAAAACCAGCAGTTAGCTTCATAATCCCGCCAAGAATCCCCGGAAATAACCAAGAACGAATCCCGTCCCGAAAATCCCAAGGTATCATCCCATTGCCAAAAGCTAGTCGATGACCCTGTTCTAAGGTCTGAAAAATTTCATCCGGCCAGAGAATATTAGGATAAGAGAAAGCGGCATTTAGACGCAGGAAAAGCGCAAAAATAAGGATTAATAACAACCAAACTCTAGAATAATTTAACTGACGAATCATGTTGGCAACTAAGGACAAGATGTTTGCTTTAGGGGAAAATATAGGGATTTTTAACGGGGTAATTATTGTTACTGGGCTATCAAGCTAATGTTTTTTAGCATATTGCTGATGTTAATGTCAATCTCTTAAGTTATAGTTTAGTGGGGAGAAACTGGGGAACTTTTCTGCCAGAAATGAGTCCCTTGCCTAGAGTTGGCTATAAAGATGAGTTTGCCCTTTGATATCCCTGAGAATTTACGAAGGAGAAATTATCGAGATGACTTAACCTCGATAATCGGGTATTTAATCGATCTGGGTTTGTTAAAAGATTTAACCGTCAAACCATGATACAATAGCGCGGGTTCACCCCAAAAGATAAATAGCGAGCCAATTTCAGAATAATGCTGCAACGAGATTTTCCATTTAAGAATTTTGAAAAGTTTGATTACCGTCTATTTCTGGGTGTATTAATTACTGGATTAGGTTTTATCTTAAGATATTATCAGTACGATTCCTTGCCTCCCTATAACTGGACTCAAGATGAATTTGCCTTTGCTTGGAGTGGCATGAGTTTGATTCAAGATGGAGTTCCTACCAGTTGGTCTTTCCTCAGTCCCACGGATGATTTTTTGGTGACAGTTTGGGAAAAAACTGCTGTTCGTTATCGTTTTGTTACCCCTTGGTTTGATCATCCTCCCTTGTTTGGATTAATTGTGGGTATGACGGCTATTTTATCGGGAGCAAAGGAATTTTTTGACTGTAGTTTAACAGTAATTAGAATTCCTTCTTTAGTTTTTGGCACTCTCTCTATTTTCTTGCTTTATTTATTAGCTTTACGTTTGACTAATACCGGTGTGGCGATTATAACTTCTTTAATTTTTTCCACTAACCCCAATACGGTTTTTTTATCTCGTTTAGCAGTTAGTGAAAATTTATTATTATGTCTAAGTTTAGCGGTAGCACTTTTATTCCTTCAGTACGGTGAAAAGTCTCAAAAAAAGTATCTATACTTGGCTATAGTTCTAGGTGGTTTAGCACCTTTAGTTAAGGTGACAGGATTATATATTCTAGGTTCTCTAGTCGCTTTACTATTATTACAAAAAAATTGGCGAGATAGCTTAATCGCTTCTCTGACGGCAGTTTTATCCTTTGGTTTGTATTACCTTTACGGTTGGTTTTATGATTTTAGTTGGTTTTTAACTACTCTCCAAGAACATAAAAATCGCTTTACGGATTTTGCTATGTTAAAAAATCTAGTTTTACCTACAGTTTTTTTTGAGGATGGTTGGTTAATTTTTAGTTGGATCACTCTACTGTTAGTTGCCAGATTTCCTTTGAAAATATCTAAAATACGATTAGTTATTTTTCCTATATTAATCTATACAATTCTTCTTATTTTTTCTGGCGCTCAAAGTCATTACTATGCTTGGTATGTAATTCCTTACTATGGATTTCTCTTTCTAGTGCTTGGTATATTCTTAGACGATTTTCGTAAAAACTCTGATTTTATCAGTGCTGCCACTATCTTTATTTTTCTTGTCGTTTGGTCGGTGAATTTAAATATTAAGGATTGGGTTTTGAGTTCCCCTTACGGTAGATATTACTTTATTATCGGAACGGCAATTACTTTAGGGGGATTTTTCTTTAATGATTTAACCGAAAAAAAATCGAAAAATTTAACTAATTTTGTCAAGATAATCATGCTGATCGTCTTTTTGGGATTGTTACTAGGTAATCTTAATCTCATCCTTAACTATAAATTGCCAAGTTAAGCTAGTAAAACTAAACAAATAAATCTTGAATTTTCAATTATGACAAACCTCAAACGTTTTCCACTTTCTCATCCCTTATTTTGGGCAATTACCTACTTTATTGCTTTGGGGATTATCTCGGTTATTTTAGGTCAAGATGTTAGTTGGGATTTACGAAACTATCATTTTTATAATCCCTATATGTTATTGACAGGAAGGTTTAAGTATGATGTCCTACCCGCGCAGATACAAACTTTTTTTAATCCCCTGATTGATGTTCCCTTTTTCGTCGCTGTTTATTATCTGAAACTGCCTCCGATTGTCGTGGGGTTTTTAATGGGAGGATTTCACGGGTTAAATCAATGGTTAGTTCACCTAATTACCTATCATTCCCTCGATAAAGTTTCCGAAAGATACAAGATAACTCTAAGCATAGCGGCAGCGATTACCAGTATTTTTGGGGCAGCCTATATTTCGGAGTTAGGAACCAGTATTGGTGATAATACCACCAGTGTGTTCGTTCTGGGAGGATTATTTTTTATAGTTAGTAGTTTAGGGAAAAATCTGCCAATTCCCTCTAAAAATCTTCTTTTAGCTGGATTCTTATTAGGATTAGCAACGGGGTTTAAATTAACCAATGCTTTATATAGTATTAGCTTTTTGGTAGCTATTAATTTTTTACCTAATTCTTGGTCAGAAAAGTTACGCAATTTAATTCTATCAATTCTCTCAATGGCCGTGGGTTTTAGTCTCACTGCTGGTTATTGGATTATCCTAATGTGGACAAAGTTTGCTAATCCTCTTTTTCCCTTCTATAATAAAATCTTTCAATCTCCTTATATCGAAACCGACTACAATTTTAAAGGGATACAATATTTGCCTAAAGATATCTGGCAATGGTTGTTTTATCCTGTTTATTTTATCCAGAGACAAACTCTTGTCTCTGAGGTTCCTTTCCAAGATAGCCGATTAGCTATAACCTATTTATTGATAATTTTACTAATAGTAGTGATTATTTTTCGTGCTATTTCTAAGCGCAATCTATCTTCTGAACCTGACTTAACCCACGGTGCAGTTTTAGGGTTTTTACTGCCTTTTTCTCTGACCGCTTACTCTATTTGGTTAGTGGGATTTTCTATCTATCGTTATCTGATGCCATTAGAATTAATCACTCCCACTTTAATTATTTTGATTATTGCCTATCTTTATCCTCGCAAGAAACCATTATTAATCATAAATTTGGTAATATTTTCCTTAATTGTCACTACGGTTAAACCGATGGATTGGTGGAGAATGGGATGGTCAGATAATTATTTTGGTATCGATAGTCAAGCATTAAAACCCTACGAAAATTCCACGATTGTTATCTGGGGAGATGAAGGAACATCTTTTATCGTCCCTTATTTTCCCGCTTCGACTCGTTTTGTGAGACTCAAAGGCAATACTGGAGTCAGTGAGGGAACTTTAATGCGAAAAAATGCCGAGACATTTATTGCTAATACTCCCCCAGAATCTCTCTACATTCTCCAGACGGACTTTAATAAAAAATCCCCTGATATAGTGGAGGATTTAGCGAAGGAAAATCTCGTTATTGATTTCCAAAGTTGTCAACCCTTTCCCACCAAAATCGAAAAATTTAATCTCTGTCGTCTTCAGAAAAAGTAATTCTCTACCTTTTATCTGTAATGATTTATCTATTGACGGTTAACTACAATTGCGGGGAATTAATTAAGCGTTTAATCGCTTCCCTCAACGATGACTTATCTGCTACTCTCATCATTGTTAACAATTCCACTGAAGATAAAAATATCCAATCTTTAGCAGCGCAAAGAGTCAAGATTATTGAAGCGGGGGAAAATTTAGGATTTGGGAAAGGATGTAATCTAGGACTTGATTGGATTTATCAACAAGACAGAGAAGCTATCGTTTGGTTAGTTAATCCCGATGCTTACTTATTACCGGACTCTCTGGAGAAAGCAAGCAAATTTTTTCAGCAATATCCCGAAGTTGCCATCGCTGGTACAGAAATTTACGAACCGGATGGTAAAATCTGGTTTGGTTGGGGAAAATTTAATGCCAAAATCGGCACAATTAACGTGGTGGAGGAATCCTTAGACTATGGAGATAAACCCTATCTTATTCCTGACTGGGTGACGGGATGCAGTTTATTAATTAATTTCTCGAATTTTTCCACTTGTCCCCATTTTGATCCCGATTACTTTCTCTACTACGAAGACTTTGATTTTTCCCGAAGATACGCAAACCAAGGCTATTTAGTCGTTGTTACCAATCAGATTAAAATCATTCATGAACCATCTTCTATCACCCGTCGCTATGGTTATCTAAGACTAACTCATAATATCTATAGTTATCTTCTCAGTCTCGAAAAACATACGACTTTAACTATCCTTGTTTATCGCTTGCTGCGGATGAGTTTTATGTCTTTACTGATCCTTCCCATTAAACCCAAATTCTCCCTAGCTAAGTTAGAAGGAATTCAACTCTATTGTCAAAGAATTATCACTAAACTGCGTCTAGGTTGAAACCCGTATTTTTGCCGCTTCAGGCAGCAGGTATTATTCTTACTAAATCCTGTGTAAAAGCTATAGGAGAGCGGGGAGCGGGGAGTAGTGGTGATGGTGAGCTATCTTGCTGATTTAGTCTGACAGGTCTAATGACCCGAAAAATCAGGAAGAGTGAGCGATTCATGTTAATTTTTATCTCAAATGTCGGGGTGAAGACCGGAAGCGCTCAGCGCGACGGGATGAAACCCCGACCAATATAAAAGAGCGAAGCACGACTAAAATCTTGACAATCTCTGCTGTATAGGTTAACTTAAAATAAGTTGTTTGAGGTCGATAAACAATGATTATCTTAGAAATGAAAGCAGTGGTCAAACCAAGTCAGTCT